>DATJLY010000218.1:0-8404 GCA_035509095.1 Allostellaceae bacterium
ATAGCCGTCGAATCCGACCTCTTTGAGGCGCGCGGCCGATTGCTGCCGCAGCTTCGGATAGATGCCGCCCTGCACGATGCCGAAGATCGCGCGCCCTGTCTCCCGCGGAAACGCCGCCCGCGAGCGCTCGGCCCAGCGCATCGACAGCTCCATCGACGCGCGCGCCTCGGCCTCGGTTGCGGGAAATGGCGTGCATTCGTCGAACGACATCGCGATATCGGAACCAAGAAGGCTCTGGATCTCGATCGACCGTTCCGGCGACAAAAAAAGGCTCGCGCCGTCGAGATGCGATTGGAACGTGACGCCGCTCTCGTCGATCTTGCGCAGCTTGGCGAGCGACATGACCTGAAACCCTCCCGAATCCGTAAGGATCGCGCGGGGCCAGTTCATGAAGCGGTGAAGCCCGCCCAATCGCGCGATCCGCTCCGGCCCGGGCCTGAGCAGCAGGTGATAGGTGTTCCCGAGCACGATCTCGCCGCCTGTCGCAGCGACATCTTCGGGCCGCATCGCCTTGACGGAGCCGGCGGTTCCCACCGTCATGAAGGCGGGCGTCTCGATCGTCCCGTGCGCCGTGGTGATGCGGCCGCGCCGCGCCGCGCCGTCGCGCGCGAGAAGGTCGAAGCGAAGGCCGCTCACGCTGCGCCCGCCGGATGAAGAAGGCACGCGTCACCGTATGAGAAGAAGCGGTACTGTTGCCCAATTGCATGCGCATAGGCGCGCTTCATCCGCTCGAGCCCGGCAAAGGCCGAGACCAGCATGAACAAGGTCGAGCGCGGCAAATGGAAATTCGTGAGCAACAGGTCGACCGCACGGAAAGGGTGGCCCGGCGTTATGAAGATCCGGGTCTCGCCCGCGAAGGGCCGGATCGTGCCGGCCTCGTCGACCGCGGATTCGAGAAGGCGCACAGTGGTGGTGCCGCATGCGACGATGCGGCCGCCCCGGACGCGTGCCGCGTTGAGCCTCGCCGCCGCCGCGTCGTCGAGCGTGCCCCATTCGCCGTGCATGCGATGGTCGGCGATGTCCGCCACCCGCACCGGCAGGAACGTGCCGGCGCCGACATGAAGGGTAAGGGTCACCCGCTCGATCCCTGCCGCATCGAGTGCCGCGACAAGCCGGTCGGTGAAATGAAGTCCTGCGGTCGGCGCCGCGACCGCGCCGTCACGGCGGGCGAACAGGGTCTGATAGCGCGCGCGATCGCGCGGATCGCCGGTTTCGCCGCGCTTGATATAGGGCGGAAGCGGCATCGACCCGCACCGCTCCAGCGCGTCGCGGAACGCCGGTCCCTCGATCGCGAAATCGAGCGTCAGGTCGCCGTCCTCGTCCTTCGCCACCACCGTCGCGGCGAAGTCGGCGTCGAAATCGATCCGGTCACCGGGCTTCAGCCGGCGCGCCCCTTTGGCAAAAGCGTGCCAGCGTCCGCCGCCCGAGTCGCGATGCAGCGTCACCTCGATCCGCGCCGCGCCGCGGTTACCATAAAGCCGCGCGGGAATGACGCGGGTGTCGTTGAAGACGATGATGTCGCCCGGTCGTAGCAGCGCCGGAAGATCTCGGACCAGCCGGTCCTCGATCCGGTTCCCCACCACCATAAGCCGGGCCGCGTCGCGCGGCTCGCACGGTGCCTGAGCGATCAAGCCGCGTGGCAGCGGGAAATCGAATTCGTCGACCTGCATACCCATAGGAATCGGAAATTTCCCGAATTCAGGATTGACCGGGCAAGGGGATCGACCTAAGCAGGTTTTGACGGTACAGGCTACTCTTGCACCTTCTGTCTTACTCCCGATTAAGTGGCATCAAGGCACGAGGCAATGTCTGAGGCGCAAGCACTGGACGTCGCACCGGCGCGCTTTGGGGCGGCAGCGCGTGCGGAGTGGCCGCTCGATCCGGCGGTGACCTATCTCAATCATGGCGGGTATGGCGTGGCGCCCCATGCCGTGCTCGCGGCGCAACGTGCCTGGCGCGAGCGGATCGAGCGCAATCCCACCCGGTTCCACGCGCGCGAGCAGCCGCATTCATTGCGCGACGCGGCCGCCAAGGTGGCGGCCGCGCTGGGGACAAGCGGCGAGACTCTCGTCTTCGTCGAGAACGCGACCTCGGGCGTCAATGCGGTGCTGCGCTCGCTCCCGCTGAAGCCCGGCGACGAGATCGTCGCGACGAGCCTTGCATATCCGGCTGTGCTGAATGCGGCACGGTTCACTGCGGAGCGCGCCGGCGCGATCCTGCGCGAGGTGCCGCTGAGCCTGCCCGTCAGCGGCGCGGAATCGGTGATCGATGCGGTCTTGGCGGCGCTCGGGCCCCGCACGCGGATCGTCATCATCGACCATATCGCGTCGGGAAGCGCCCTCGTGCTGCCGGTCAACTCGATAGTTCGACGCTGCCGCGAAAGGGGCGTACCCGTCCTGGTCGATGGGGCGCACGCGCCGGGGCAGATCCTGCTCGATCTCGACGCGCTCGACGCCGACTGGTATGTCGGAACCTTGCACAAATGGTTCTTCGCGCCGCGCGCCTGCGGGATATTGCGGGCGGCGCCGGTGGCGCGCCAAATCTTGCACCCTTTGGCGATATCGCACGGGCTTGGCCAAGGTTTCGCGGCCGAGTTCGATTGGACGGGGACGCACGATTTCACCACCGCGCTCGCCGCTCCTGACGGTCTCGACTTCCACCGTGCCCTGGGCGGCCGCGACCTCATGGCGCGCAACGCGGCGTTGGTGCGAAGCGCGGCCAACGGTCTCGCGGCGTCCTGGCGAACCGAAGCCGCGGGTCCTCCCGAGATGTTCGCGGCGATGGCTTCGGTGCGGCTGCCGATCGATGGCGACGCCACGCCGGATCGCGCGGTGCGTGTCGCGCGCTGGCTCGCCGAAGCGCACCGCATCGAGGCGGCCGTCATCTGCGCCGGGCGCGCGCTTTGGATTCGGGTCGCGGCGCAAGCCTATAACGAGGCCGCCGACTATCACACCCTCGAAGCCGCGATTGCGATGGGCGTGCCGCCATGAAGCGCCCGCTGCGGGACGGACTCGTATTGGCGGCGGCGCTCGCGCTCTTGTGGGCGCCGTTCCTGCCGTCCGCCAATCCGTGGACCGGGCGCATCTTCATCGATGTGCGCCCGCCCGCGCTGCTGCTGGTGCTGGGAGCGGGGCTTGGGGCCTTGGCGCTGCTCGGGAGGCGCCTCCATCGAGTGGAGCGCTGGGGACTGGCGCTGCTGCTTTTCGCCGCCGCCGGATTGCAGCTTGCGGCGGCCTTGGTGCAGACGATCCTCGACCGGTCGCTCGATCTCTATTTCGACCTGGGCCATGTCCCTTCGCTCATTGGCATGTTTCAGGATTCGGTTGGGCCGTGGCGCGCCGCTGGCACTTTTGCCCTGGTCGTCTGCGCCGCGGTGGCTTTGGTGGTCGCGATCTCGTGGGCGCTTGGCGCTTGGGAACGCGCCTTGAACCGGCGCGGTCTCGCGATTGCCGCGTTGGTCGTGACGATCCCGGCGTTGGTGGTGGGCGTGCTGTATCGCCATTTCGACATGAACTTCATTTCATTTGCCGCCACCGACGACACGGCGGACCAGGCGCGCCGTCTCGTGCGGGCCGCTTCGGTCATGTCGGGCTACGATCATCGTTATGATGCGGCGCTGTCGACGGCCGCGCCGGCCGGCAATCTCGCGACGCTCGCCGGCCGCGACGTGCTGCTCATCTATGTTGAATCATATGGGACCGCGGTGCTCGACGATCCGCGCCTTGCCGCCAAAGCCGAGCCGGCGCTCGCCGCGTTTGCCGACGAGGCCCGGCGCCAGGGTTTCGGCGTCGTGTCGAGCCGTCTCGTCTCGCCGGTGTTCGGCGCCGGCTCGTGGCTCGCGCACGGAACCATGGCGAGCGGGCTGAAACTCGACCCGTTCCTTGATCGTTTGGTGACGGAAAGCGACCGCCGCACGCTGGGCCGGGACATGAAGGAATCGGGCCACGAGACCGTCGCCGTGATGCCGGGGATCAAAAGCCCTTGGCCTGAATCAACTTTTTGGGGCTTCGAGGCTGATTTGTTCGATGCACAGTTGCATTACTCGGGACCGCAGTTCGGCTGGTTCGGCATTCCGGACCAATACACGCTGGAGCGCTTTGCCGATGCGGCGCTCACGCCGGATCACCCGCCGCTCTTCGCGGAGATCGTGCTGGTCTCGAGCCACACGCCGTTCGCGCCCGTCCCGCCCTATGTCGAGGACTGGCGTGACGCCGGGCGCTATGACAGCGTGTCGCCGGCGCAGTGGAGCGTCATCTCCCATTCGCCCGACTGGCAGCATCTCGAGCGGTCCTACGTCGAAAGCATCGTCTATGACTTTCGGACGCTTGGCGGATTTCTCGCCAAGGTCCCGGGTAACGGGCTCGTCATCATCCTGGGCGACCATCAGCCGCCCGGCATCGTCTCGGGCGAGACGCAGCCCTGGACCGTGCCGATCCATGTGCTGTCGCGGGATCCGGCCTTGCTGGAGCCGTTCCGGCACGCGGGCTATGTCGATGGTGCCGTGCCGCCCCGGACCGGGACGGTTAAGGGGATGGAAAGTTTCCTTGGTGATTTTCTTGCGTTTTACTCAACGGCTGGGTCCTAATGGTAAAGATTGCCGAGGCGATTGAGCAATATCGTGAGCAGGGTTATGCCGTGCTGCGGGGCTTCTTCGCCCCGGACGAAGTCGCCTCCATCGCGGCCGCTTTCGACCGGCACTGGCGCACCGGCATGGCGCACCGCGCCAGCTTCCGCCACGGCAACCTCTACTACCGGCAGGGCAAGGACGCGCGGCTCGGCAAGATCTTGCGGCTGGTGCAATGGCCGGCCTATATCGACCCGGTGCTGGAGGCGGTACGGCGCGATCCCCGCTGGCTCGGGGTGCTGGGCCCGCTGATCGGCCGCGACATCAAACAGATTATCAATCAGCTCCATTGGAAGCCGCCGGGCGCCGCCGGAGCCGAGTTCGCCTTTCATCAGGACGCGCGGTTCCGCCGGCCGCGCACGGCCTATCGCAATCTCGGGACCTCCTATGTCCAGACCGGGCTCGCGATCGACCCGCATCGGGCCGTGAACGGCGCCATGCGGCTGCTGCCAGGCTCGCATTTGCTGGGCGAGCGGGATGTCGCCGATGCCGGGCCGGTCCTCGACCAGGCGATGGGCGAGGCGCAACTCGCACGCGCCGGCCTGGATCCGGGCAGGCTTATCGACGTCGATCTCGAACCAGGCGATGTCGCGCTCTGGAACCTCTATACGATCCACGGCTCAGGCCCCAATCACACCCGCCAGGACCGCCGCTTCTTTCTCAACGGTTATATCCGGGCCGAGGATTGCGACCGCGGCGAGTGGGCTTTCCGAGGCGGGGAGCCGGTGCCGCTCGGCGACCCGGTGCTGGTTCACTATGAAGACCTGTTCACCCGGCCGGAGCCCCATTATATCGAGGGCTAGACTAGGGTTCGGGCTCGAGCGCGCCGGGATCGAGGAGGCGCATCAGCCGACCGGCGGCAAGCCGGGCCAAGCGCAGGGTAAGCGCCTTCCGCCGGGCCGGCGTCAGCCGCGTCTCCACGCCGTCCCTCAGGATCATCGCGCCGAACGGGTCCGCCACGATGAGGCCGCAATCCTCGGGGATAAGATGGCGCGGGAAATCGGCGGCCACCGCGAAGGCAAGCCGGTCGCAGAAGTCGCGATAATCGGGCCACTTGCGGTCGGCGCGAAAATCCGCCGCCGACGACTTCACCTCGACGATGAGGAGGCTGCCATCACGGCTCACGGCAACGAGATCGGCCCTGCGGCCGTTGGCCAGCGGCACCTCGGAAAGGACCGCATAACCGAGCTGGGCAAGAGCGCGGGTCGTGCCGCGGAAAATGTCTCGCGCGAAATCCTGCATCGGCGGAAGTGTCGGCGATGAACGGGGAAAAGCGAAGCACCATCGCCGAGGCGTGGCGCCTCGCCGCCCCCTATTGGCGCTCCGAGGACAAGAAGCGCGCCTGGCTTCTCCTAATCGCGGTCGTGGCGCTCAGTCTCGGCAATGTCTATATCGACGTGCGCATCAACCAGTGGAACAACGCCTTCTTCAACGCGATCCAAAACCACGACGCGCCTGAATTCTTCAAGCAGCTTGGCATTTTCGGCCTCCTCGCCTTTGCGGCAATCGCGATCTCCGTCTATGCGCTTTATCTGAACCAGATGCTGCAGATACGCTGGCGGCTCTGGCTGACCGAGCGCTATGTGACGGCGTGGCTGTCCGACCGCGCCTATTTCCGGCTGCAGCTCCATGGCCGGGATACCGACAATCCCGATCAGCGCATCTCCGAGGATCTGCGTCTCTTTACCGACTATGTGCTGTCGCTGAGCCTGGGACTCCTGACCTCGGTCGTGTCGCTCGTGTCGTTCCTGTTCATCCTGTGGGGACTCTCCGGTCCGGCCTCCGTGCCGCTGTTCGGCTTCGGGACGCTGCACATTCCCGCCTATCTGGTCTGGTGCGCGTTGGCCTATGCGGGGGTGGGCACATGGCTCACGGTGAAGATCGGCCGGCCGCTGGTGCCGCTCAATTTCGCACAGCAGCGCTTCGAGGCGGATTTCCGTTTCAGCCTGGTCCGCCTCCGGGAGAATGCCGAAAGCGTCGCCTTCTACCGTGGCGAGGCTCCCGAGCGCGACGTGTTCCGAACCCGCTTCGGCCGCGTGTTCGAGAATTTCTGGCGCATCATGGTCAAGCGCAAGCATTTGAACTGGTTCACCTCGTTCTATGGACAGATCGCGGTGATCTTTCCCTATCTCGTCGCGGCGCCGCGCTATTTCGCGGGTCAGATCCAGATGGGTGGGCTGATGCAGGTGGGAGACGCCTTCATCTCGGTGCAGAATTCGCTTTCGTTCATCGTCAATTCTTATTCCGACATCGCCACGTGGGCCGCGGTGACGCAGCGGCTTTCGACCTTCGATCGGCATATGCAGGAATTGGCCGCGGCACGCCGCGCGCCGCAATCGATCTCGGTTTCGACCGAGGGATCAGGGCTTCACGTCTCCGCGCTCGATCTCGACTTGCCGGATGGGCGGGCCTTGGTGCGGGGCGTCTCGCTTGACGCGGCGCCGGGCTCGGCAGTGCTCATCACGGGCCCCACGGGCATCGGCAAAAGCACGTTTCTGCGCGCGGTCGCCGGACTGTGGCCCTGGGGCAGCGGTGCGGTACGGCTCGGCGTCGGAAGCCATCTGTTTCTGCCGCAACGGCCCTATATCCCGCTCGGGACGCTGGGAGCGGCGCTGGCCTATCCGGAGGCAGGCACCGGCGACAGCAGCCGACATGCCGAGGCGCTCGAGGCCGTGGGGCTAGGGGCATTCCGCGGCGCCCTCGACGACCACGACAACTGGGCGCAGCGCCTTTCGCCCGGCGAGCAGCAGCGGCTTGCGTTCGCGCGGGTGCTGCTCGCCAAACCCGCTCTTGTGTTTCTGGACGAGGCGACGTCGGCGCTTGACGAGGCGGCCGAGGCTTTGCTCTATCGCCTCTTGCGTGAAGCCGCGTGGCAGCCGACGATCGTCAGCGTAGGGCACCGCAATACGTTGCGCCCGTTCCACGATACGGTCCTCGATCTTTCCCGCTTTGCCGCGAAAACGCTCGAGATATCACCGGCGGCGGATTAGCGACGCCGCGCTTTGCGCTTCGCCTGGGATGAGGTAAATCCGGCGATGGCATCATGAAGAGTCGGGACCCCGGTGGCTGACGAACGCGACGACAACCAGTTCCGTGCCGTGCGGCTCAAGAAGCTCGACGAGCTGCGGCGGCTTGGATGCGATCCCTATCCCAGCGTCTTTCACCGCACGCTCGAGGCGAAAACCATTGACGAGCGGTACCGCGACCTCGCGCCGGGTGTCGTAACGGAGGACGTCGTCGCCGTTGCCGGGCGCGTCCGTGCCATCCGCAACAACGGTCTTTTCATCGACCTCCACGACGCTTCGGGCAAGATCCAGCTTTTCAACCATAAAGATCATCTGCCGGCAGAGCAGCTCGCCTTGGTGAAACTGCTCGATCTGGGCGACATCGTCGGCGCCGAAGGGGTCGTCCGGCGCACGCCCCGAGGCGAGCTTACGGTGAATACAAGCCGCATCGCGGTGCTTGCCAAGTCCCTCCTGCCGTTGCCGGAGAAATTTCACGGTCTCGCCGATATCGAGACGCGCTATCGCCAACGCTATCTCGACCTCATCATGAGCGAGGAGAGCAGGCTCACCTTGCGGCGGCGCAGCGCGATCATCGCATCTTTGCGGGGCCGTCTCCTCGCCAAGGGCTATCTCGAGGTCGAGACGCCGATGCTGCATGTGATCCCGGGGGGCGCCTCGGCCAAACCCTTCATCACCCATCACAACGCGCTCGACATGGATCTCTTCCTGCGCATCGCGCCGGAACTGCACCTGAAGCGCCTCATCGTCGGCGGGC
>DATJLY010000219.1:0-5957 GCA_035509095.1 Allostellaceae bacterium
GGCTTGCGCGCGGCTTCGTAGCCCGCAAGCGCCGCGTCGGGATCGTCGGCCTTGGCGCCGAGCCACTCCGCCAGGACATAGGCATCTTCGAAGGCCATGTTGGCGCCTTGCCCAAAGGTTGCGAGCATCGCGTGCGCGGCATCGCCGAGGAGCGTCACGCGCCCCTTGGTCCATTGCAGCGCGTGTTCGCCGGTGAATTGACCCCATTTCGAACAGGAGGTCGCCTTACCCATCATCCGGCGCAGCTTGTCGCCAGCGTCGGGAAAGGCCGCCAGCATGTCGTCGACCGTGCTCGGCACGGACCACGACTGTTCCGTCCAGCCGGGTTGCTGTCGGACCGCCACGAAATTCACGAATTTGCCCTGGCGGATGTAATAGCTGATGACGAACCCGCCCTCGCCGGACCATTGGTTCACGTAGCGGTCGTGATAGCCCTCCGGCAATGCATCGGTGGGCGCGAGCGCGCGCCAGCACATCGTTCCGACATAGCGCGGTCCTTCGCCGCCGAAGACGCAGGAGCGGACCGCCGAGCGGATGCCGTCGCAGCCGACGACGATGTCGGCCTCGGCACTGGTGCCGTCGTCGAAGGACAAGCCCACCGTGCCGTTGCGGATTTCGACCCGCGTGCAGCGTTTGGCGAGCGCGATGCTCGTTGCCGGCACCGCCTCGGCGAGAAGGCGATGAAGGTCGCTGCGATGGACGACGTAGTATTTGGCGCCGTAGCGCTTCTCGAAATCGCCGAATGGCAGGGTGTAGTTGATCTCGCCCGTGTGCCAATCGCGCCAGCTCAACCCGGTCGGTTCGGAGCCGACCTCGTGGAGCCTGTCGCCAAGCCCCACGGCGCGGAAGAATTTCACCGAATTGGGGCTGATATTGATGCCGGCGCCGAACTCGGCGAGCTGGGGCGCCTGCTCGTAGACCTGCACCTCGAAGCCCTTGCGCCTCAGCGTGATGGCTGCGGCCAATCCGCCGAGCCCGGCGCCCACGACCGCAATGCGACGTACTGTTCCCATTTCGCGCTCCCGACGCGGGATGGTAGATGGAACGGATTGACGTTGCCATCCTCCGCCATCAGGGTGATCGCTCTACTCGCACCGAGAAGGATTGAGCGCGATGGCGCAGCAAGTCATCAACATCAAGGGTCTCGAACATCCCGAGCAGTCGCCGATGGCGTGCCGCATCGGGCCGCTTTTGTGCTCGGGCGCGATCCATGGCCGCGATCCCGACAGCGGGATCATGCCGGCGGACGCGGAAACGCAGGCGAAGAACGCGTTCTCCAACATGAAGCGCGTTCTGGCGGCGGGCGGCATGGGCATCGACGACGTGGCGAAGCTCACGATCTACATCGCGAGCGACAGTCACCGGGAAGCTGCGCTCAAGCAGTGGGCGATCACCTTTCCCGATCCCAACCGGCGCCCGGCACGCCGTACGCTCACCGCCCCGATCCATGCGGGCGTCGTGCAGGTGGAGATCATCGCCTATAAGGGCTAAGCGCGCGGCGTCCTGTGTGGCCGCTCGTTCGCAGCGAATTGTCCGGCGCGGCCGAACCCACGGCGTTGTGACGTGCAACGCTCCCATGAGCGAAACGCGCCGAGAATTTGTTAAGGCGCGTGGTAGGACAGGAAACCGTCCGCAGATCGGGATGGTGAGCCGAACGGCACGCGGGCTTGTGCCGCGAGCAAAAAGAAATGTGAGTGTCATGGCGAGAGCAGTGGACCATACGGCTTCGGGCGACTCCCGTCCCGTCGCGGGCGCTATTTCGGCCGCCCAAGGCACCGTCTTCACGGTGCTCGCCGCGCTCAGTTTTTCGCACCTCCTGAACGATCTCATCTCGTCGCTGGTGCCGGCCGTCTATCCGATGTTGAAGACGCGGTTCGATCTCGATTTCGCGCAGATCGGTCTCATCACGCTCACATACCAGATCACCGCTTCGCTGCTGCAACCCGTGGTGGGGCGCTTCACCGACCGGCGACCTTTGCCTTATTCGCTGCCGATCGGCATGGCCTCGACGCTCGCCGGGTTGCTGCTGCTGTCGTGGGCTTCGACGTTCCCTTTGGTTCTCATTGCCGCGGCCTTGATCGGCACCGGCTCTTCGGTCTTCCACCCGGAATCCTCGCGCATCGCGCACGCCGCTTCCGGCGGCCAGCGCGGCTTTGCGCAATCGCTCTTTCAGATGGGCGGCAATGCCGGCCAGGCGCTGGGGCCGCTGCTCGCCGCAATCATCATCATGCCCCGGGGCCAGCCCAGCATTGCGCTCTTCGCTCTCGTTGCGCTGCTGGCGATCATCGTGCTGACGCTGGTCTGCCGCTGGTACAAGCGCGAGCGCAACGCCCGCAACGCCCGCGCGCCGGTTCACGCGGCGCAAGCGAAGGCGATACCGGCCGTGCCGGCGCGGCGCGTGCGGACCGCGCTTGTCGTGTTGTTGCTGCTGATCTTTTCCAAATATTTCTATCTCGCGAGCCTTACCAGCTATTACATCTTCTATCTCATGGACCGGTTCCATGTGTCGGCGCAGAACGCGCAGGTACATCTCTTCGTGTTCCTGGGCGCGGCGGCGCTCGGCACCTTCTTCGGCGGGCCGATCGGCGACCGCTATGGTCGCAAGATCGTCATCTGGGGCTCGATCGTGGGCGTGCTGCCGTTCACGCTGATGCTGCCCTATGCGGATCTCTTCTGGACCGGCGTGCTGACGGTGGTGATCGGGCTTATCTTGTCCTCGGCCTTTTCGGCGATCCTGGTCTATGCGACCGAGCTCATCCCAGGCAGGATCGGCATGATTTCCGGCGTGTTCTTCGGCCTTGCGTTCGGCATGGCGGGGATCGGAGCCGCGGTGCTGGGGTGGCTCGCCGACATGACGAGCATCACCTTCGTCTACAAGCTTTGTGCCTTTTTGCCCTTCATCGGGCTGCTGACCGGGTTTCTGCCGACGATCGAGACGACGCCGAACTAGGGCGGACGCTTGCGCCAAACGTTGCATTTGAGTCTTATTCTCCGCATCGCCCGCGCCGCGCCGTTAACGCGACCCTAAGCGCGTCCGTGCGACGTTCGCGGTCCCATGTCGAACCGATTGCGTCTTGCGACGACCGCCGCGCTTGCCGTCGCGCTGGGCGCCATCGGCTGGGCGTTCTATCTGACCGCGTTCCGGACCGATCTCGGCGAGGATTGGATGGTCTACGACAATGCCATCCGCGCCTTTCTGGAGGGTCACGGGGCGGCGCTCTATGACGGGGATCGCCTCACCGCGCTGATGAATGCGCGGTTCGCCGACCGGTTGCCGGCGCCGCTGCCGCTCCACCCGTGGCTCTATCCGCCGCATTATCTCTTGCTGCTGCTGCCATTCGGGCTGTTTTCGTTCGAGGTCTCGCGCGGCCTTTTCATCCTTGCGAGCCTTGCCGCTCTTGTCTCTGCCGTCTGCCGCCGTGCCGAGACCGAGACCGAGCGCGCGATCATCGCGGGCTCGCTGTTGCTGTGCCCGGCCTCGGCGATCACTGCCTGCATCGGCCAGAACGCGTTCCTCAGCGCGGCGCTTCTCGTGGCGGGGATGAGCCTTGCGCCGCGCCGGCCGGTGCTGGGCGGCATCGCGCTGGGCATCCTCACTTATAAGCCACAGCTCTGGCTTTTGGTGCCGGTGGCGCTTATCGCGTCGCGGCAATGGAAGCCGCTTGCGGCGGCCGCGGCGACGGCCGCGGTCCTGGGCCTTGCCAGCATCGCCGTGATGGGGATTGAGCCGTGGCGTGCCTGGATCGCGCTGATGACCGAGCCAAGCGCGGTTTACGACAAATGGCGCATCATCGCGCGCCTCAATGGTCAGAGCCTCTATACCGACGCGGTCTTGATGGGGGCAGGCGAGACGCTCGCCAACGCGACCCAGGCGCTGGGCGCGGTTGCCGCCGCTGGGTGCGTGTGGTGGTGCCATCGCCGGCCGCTCCCCGGCGATTTGCGGCTTGCCGTGATGCTGGCGGCGACCATGCTCGCAGCACCCCATGTGATCGATTACGACGCCGTCCTGTTGGGCGTGGCCGCCACCTTGTTCTTTGTCCACGCCTATCGGCAAGGTCTCGCCGATGGGGACGTGGCGATGGCGCTCCTTGTCTGGGCAAGCCCGCTCATCAATCCGCCGAGCGTCTTCCGCATCGGTCTTGTGACGCCGCTGATCATCGTGGGCTTCATCGTGTGGATGATCACGCTCGACGCGCGATGCGCGGCGCGGCGTGATCCATCTTGGGCCGAAGCGTCCTAAGATGGTGCCGTCGGGACCTTCTTGGCGGTGCGATGATGGCGAGTTTGGTGGTGACGTTCGACGCGGAGGCGCGTCTTCGCGCGCTGGTCGAGGCGGCGGTTGCCGACCAGGCGCAGGTGATCTGGCTCGCCGATCTCGACGCGCCGGCGCGGGCCGAGGCGCTGCGCGGGGCGGGCGCGGTGATGGCCCGGCACACCAACGAGCTGAAGCCCGACGAGCGGAAGCTTTTGACATCGGCGCGGCTTCTGCAGATGACCACCGCGGGCGTCGACTACATCCCGTTCGGCGATTTGCCGCCCGGCCTTCCGATCGCGCAGAATGCCGGCCCTTTTTCCGACGCCATCGCCGAGCATGCGGTGGCGATGGCGCTCGCCGCGGCAAAGCGGCTTTTCATCGAGCATAACAACCTCAAGAACGGCGCCTTCAATCAATTTACGCGCAACCGCATGCTGGCGGGCGGCGTGTGCGGCATCTTCGGATTCGGCGCGATCGGTGTCGCGACGGCGCGGCGGATGCGTGCCTTGGGCATGCGCGTCCACGCGATCAACCGCCGCGGCGCGAGCGACGAGCCGGTCGATTGGATCGGCACGCCGGACCGGCTCGATGAATTGCTGACGGTCTCGGACGTGCTCGTGATCGGCGCGGCGCTGACGCGCGCCACCCTCGGCGCGATCGGCGCGCGCGAGCTCGCCCTCATGAAGACGGACGCGATCCTCGTGAACCTTGCGCGCGGCGAGATCATCGATGAGGCGGCCTTCTATGCCCATCTGGTCGCGCATAAGGGCTTTACCGCCTGCATCGATGCCTGGTGGACCGAGCCGCTTCGCCATGGCGTGTTCCGTCTCGATCACCCGTTCCTCGATCTGCCGAACGTGATCGGCTCGCCGCACAACTCGGCGATGGTGCCGGGCCTTTATGACGAGGTGCTGCGCCATGCGGTCGCGAACTGCCTCGTGGCGCTCGCGGGCGGCGCGCCGGCGCGCTTGGTCAGGCCCGAAGAACGCCTCGCCTAGGCTGCTCCTTGCCGAGTCGTCGTCATCCTACCGTAACAGAAGCCCGCTAATTTCCCGGCCCAACGAACGATAACAACGTCCACTGTTCGGGCAGGCGGGAATTGGGTCGGGAATGAGGGCACAACTCGATACGGTCACGGTCAAGAACGCCTATGCCCGCTGGGCTCCCATCTACGATCTGGTCTTCGGCGCCGTGTTCGAACGCGGCCGTCAAGCGGCGATCGCGGCGGCCGAGCGGATCGGCGGGCGGATCCTCGAAGTCGGCGTAGGCACCGGCATCGCGCTTCCGGGCTATTCATCCCAGAATCGCATCGTCGGCATCGACATTTCCGAGCCCATGCTGCGCAAGGCGCAAGAGCGGGTGGCGGAACTGTCGCTCGACCATGTCGAGCGGCTCGAGGTGATGGACGCCGAGCATCTCGAATTTCCCGATGCGTCGTTCGACGTGGTCGCCGCGCACCACGTGGTATCGACCTGCCCCAACCCCGAGGCGGCGCTCGACGAATTCGTGCGCATCCTCCGACCGGGCGGCGAGATCGTTCTCATAAGCCGTGTCGGCGCCGAGAAAGGCCCGCGGCACGCGGTCGAGCAGCTTTTGCAGCCGGTCGTGTGCCGGCTCGGCTGGCGCACCGAATTCCCCTGGGGCCGGATCGCCGCATGGCTCGCCCGGCGCAGCGACGTGACCCTGGTGGAACGCCGCGCCA
>DATJLY010000220.1:0-15734 GCA_035509095.1 Allostellaceae bacterium
CGCCGCTTCGACCGAGGTCACCGATTTCCTCGGCAGCCCGCAGCTTGCGACCTTGCCGCTCTTCCTGATGATGGGAAGCTTCGCGCAAGTGGCCGATGTGGCCGAGGACATCTATCGCCTTGCCCACGTCGTGCTGGGGCGATTGCGGGGCGGGCTCGGGTTGGCGACGATCGCGGGCTGTGCCGGCTTCGGCGCGCTGACCGGCCACTCGGTCTCGACCACGGTGACCGTCGGCAAGGTCGCGCTTCCCGAGATGCAGGTGCGGGGCTATTCAACCGCCTTCTCGACCGGCGTCTGCGCCGCAGGCGGCAGCCTCGGCGCGCTTCTCCCTCCCGCGTCGGGGGTGATCATCCTGTTCGCGCTGTTGTCCCAGGCGTCGATCGGGCAGCTTTTCGTCGCCGCGATCGGTCCGGGCCTGTTGGGGTTCGTGCTCTATCTCGCGACCATCGCGATCTATGTGCGGGTATCGCCGCAATCGGCGCCGGCGCGCGTCGCGGACAAGTCCGGCGAGCTGTTGGCCGCGCTGTCGCGTTGCGGCCCGGCGGCGCTCCTCTTCGGAACCGTGCTGGGCGGCGTCTATTTCGGCTTCTTCACCGTGACCGAGGCCGCCGCGATCGGCGCCATCGAAGCGTTCCTGTGCGCGCTCGTCCGCGGCAAGCTGGCGGGCAGGAATTTCTGGCACGTGATGGCCGCCACGACCGCCACGACGGCCCTTATTTATGGGCTCATCTTCGGGGCGCAGATCTTCTCGTTCGTCGTCGGCGTGAGCCGCCTCACCGAGACGGCGACCGAATTCATGTCGCATCTCGACTGGTCGCCGACCGCGATCATGGCGCTGATCCTCGTCACGTACCTGCTCTTGGGCGCGGTGATGGAGTCCTTCGCGGTGATGGTCATCACGGTGCCGATCGTGACGCCGCTCGTACAAAGTCTGGGCTTCGACATATTGTGGTGGGGCATCATCAATATCTGCGTCGTCGAGACCGGCCTCATCCATCCGCCGCTCGGCCTCAACGTCTTCGTGCTCAAGAGCATCCAGCCCGACGTCTCGATCTGGACGGTCTACAAAGGCGTGGCGCCCTTCGTCGTCGCCGACCTCGTGAAGCTCGTGCTTCTCGTCCTCTTTCCGGGGATCGCGCTCTGGCTCGTGTCGACGATGGCGCAGTAGCGCCGCCCGGTCAGCTTCCGGCCTTCACCTTGGCGAGCAGATCGACATAGGTCGACAGGACCTTGTCGCCGTTCGGCAAAGACTTTGCCCACTCCTGCGCGATCGGCGAGATTCGGTCGTGCCAATCCTTCTCCTGCGCCGGCGTCAAGGCCAGCGCGGTATGGCCCGGAAGCTTGAGCGTGTTGGCGCGGCCTTCCTTCACGACCTGGTCCCAGAACTTGCCGAAATCGCGGCTCGATCGCTCGCCCGAATTATCGAGCAGGATCTTCTGGACCGCCGGCGGCAGCGAGTCCCACTCCTTGCGCGCCATGAAGATGTAGCCGGTATCGCCGCCCAGCGGCACGTCGAGATGATAGTGCGTGACCTCGGCCAGCTTGAACGGGTCGAACGCGGTCCAGCCGATCACCGCACCATCGGCGGTGCCGCGCTGCAAGGTCTCGTAATATTCGTCGATCCGGAACGAGAGTGGCGCGCCGCCGAGCTTCTGCACGATCTCGGACGCGATCTTGGACCCGGCAATGATCTTCAGCCCGTCGAGATTGTCGAGCGTCGACGGCTTCTTGCGGAACTGCAAGCCGGAATTCGGGAAGACGATCAGCTTCAAGGGCACGACCTGGTCGAACTCCTGATCGAGCAGGCCGGTCTTGTAGAGCCGCCACAGTGCCGTCGAGGCGACCTCGGAGCTGGTTTCCGTCAGATAGGGAAGCGCCGCGACCGCCATCAGCGGGAACTTGCCGGCGAGCGTCGGCAAGCCCCAGCCGATCTGGACGACGTTGCTCACCACCTGGTTATAGATGTTGCCCTGGTTGGCGAGCGCCTCGCCGTCGAAGACTTGGATCTTGAAGAGGCCGGCGGCCTCCTTGTTGATCTTCGCCGCCCACGGATGATGCACGCGAACATTGAGATGCGCCTGCGGCACGTCGAGCGTCGCGAATTTGAGAACCAACTCGTCGGCCGAGGCAATCGAACCCGCCCACACGAGAAAAGCGGCCGCAAGCCAAAAAAGCCATGCCGGGCGTTTCATGAGTTTCCTCCCCTTTGTTGGAATTTCGATTTAGGCGGCGATCAGCTCCTTCACGCGAGGCCATGCCTGCGTGCCCTTCTCCTCCATCAGCGGAAGGTATTTCGGGTTGAACCACTTCGCCAGCCCTTGCTGATAGCCGGGCCGCGCCTTGAGGCGCTCGTACCAGGCGGCCGTGAGCGGACGCCGCGCCACCATCGGCGCGAGGAATTTCAGATGGTCGAGCCGCGTGACATAGGGCGCGTTGCCGATATCGGCGAGCGTGAACATGTCGCCCGTGAGCCACGGCTTGCCGTGCCCGGAAAGCGCAGTCTCCATGTCGGTCAGCATCTGGTCGAGCCGGCGGATCGCATTCGGGAAGGGCGGGTTGTCGACGCCTTTTTGCAGGTTGCGGAAATTGGCGAGCCAGCCGGGCCGGGCCGCCTCCATCTTCGCATGGACATCGGGATGGTATTGATGATGGAAGGCGATCGACATCGAGACGATGCCGGTCGCGGGAAAGATCGCGGCGTCGATGAACTTGGTGAAGCCGCGCATCCGCGCGCGCCCGTGAGCGTCCGCGGGCTTCAGCGCCGGCGTCGGAAAGGCGTCGTCGATATATTCGCAGATCACCGTCGATTCACAGACCACGAACCCGTCATGCACCAAGGTCGGCACATAGCCGTTGGGATTGAGCTTCAGATAGGCCGGGTCCTTCTGATCGCCGGCGCGCAGATTGAGATGCCGGTCCTCGTAGGAGAGGCCCTTTTCTTCGAGCGTGAAGCGCACCTTCTGCGCGCAGACCGACATGTCGTTGTGATAAAGCGTGAGCGCCATGGGGAAACCTCCGTGTCAGGTGACCGTTTGGGACGTCGCCGCCGCACGCAGCCTTGGGGCCACGTCCCGTGCGAAGAGATCGAGGCTCGCGAGCGACAAATGCGGCGGCATGGGACCGATATCGAAGCGGATGATGGCGCCGCCCAATCCCGCCTCGGCGAACGGCATAAGCTTCTCGGCGACCGTCTCCGGCGCGCCGAAGATGTAGCCGCGCGGGGGACCGCCGCCGGCAATGCCCGCGCGCATGATCTGCGCCAAGGTCGATTTGAGGCCGAGCGCTTCGCGATAGGCGATATATCCCTCGACCGCGCGCATCCCGATCGCGTGGGCTTCGCGATCGGTCGCGGCGCAAACGACATGCTGCCAGACCCACGACTGCTCGAAGGCGGCGGCGATCACGTCGGGCCCGAAGCCGTTTTCCGCCATCGCGCGGCGCATCAGATCGGCGCGCGCCAGGACGATCTCGGCGGGCCCCGCGAACATGAAGGGGCGGCCGGTGCGCGCGTGCTTGATGACCGAGGCCTCGCTTCCCATCGCGCGCAACAGGGCGGGATGCGGCTTCGAATAGGGCCGCGGCCGCAGCATCGGAATGTCGAAATTCCAGAATCGGCCGCGGTGGACGAGACGTTCGCCGGTCCAGCACGCGAGCAGGACGTCCTCGAGCTCGTCGAACCGCGCCGAGGCGTCGGCCGGGTCGATCTCGAACGCCTCGTATTCGTAGTCGTTGTACATGCTGCCCTTGCCGAGCCCGGCGAGGAGACGGCCTTCGGTCAGGTGGTCGAGCAGCGACAGTTGCTCGGCAAGGCGCAACGGGTGATGAAGCGACGCTTGCACCACGGCAAAGCCGACCCGGACGCGGCGCGTGACCTTGGCGACCGCGGCGGCAAACACCACCGGATCGACATAGGCGCACATGCCGTCGAAATGATGCTCGGCGAACCACACGGCATCCATGCCCAGCTCTTCCGAACGCAGCGCTTCATGCATCGCCTCCTTGATGACGCGCCCGTCATCGCGCGGATCGGCGGCGGTGGGAAAGACGAACGTGCCGAGCTTCATGTCCGATCCGCCATGGAGTCTCCCCCGAGATTTCTCATTCAACCGACGGCGAATGAGCGCATCATAGCCGTCCTTTCACGCAATCAAAGCCCGACCTTGGCGCGGCCGCGGCTCGCCGCTTGTGTCGCTGCCGGGCCCGCCTCATCATCGGCTGAAACGAGGAGGAATCCATGCCGATACCCGATCTCAAAGGGACAGTCGTGATCGTCACCGGCGCTGCCGGCGGTTTGGGTAGCGCCATGACGTTGGCGCTTTTGGAAGCCGGCGCCAGCGTCGCCGCTTTCGATCTCGAAAGCAGCAGCCGGTTCATGGACGAATTGTTGTCGGCCGCGCGCGACCGCCAGGCCGGTAACCGCGTTCGGCCGTTCTGGTGCGACGTGCGAAATCCGGCGCAAGCCGCAAGCGCGATCACGGCCGCCGAGACCGCGTTCGGCCGGGTCGACGGGCTTGTCAACAATGCCGGCCTCGGGCCGGTCCACCACCCCGACCCAAAAAAGCCGATGCGCTTTTACGAGGTCGATGTGGACATCTGGAAAAGCCGCATCGACACCAACCTCACCGGCCCCTTCATCATGGCCCGGACGCTCGCCCCGCGCCTCATCGCGCAAGGACGCGGCAAGATCGTTAACGTGACCACGAGCTATACCACCATGGTGCGCGAGACGCCCTATGGGCCGGCCAAAGCGGGGCTCGAGGCGGCGACGGCGATCTGGGCCAAGGACATGGCGGGCACCGGCGTCACCGCGAACGTGCTGGTTCCGGGCGGCATGGCCAACACGCGCATGGTGCCGACGAATGTCGCTCCCGACCGCCAGTCGCTGATACAGCCCGACGTGATGCGGGCTCCCATCCAATGGTTAATGTCGCGCGATTCGGACGGCGTTACCGGGAAGCGCTATATCGGCCGGGAATGGGACCCCAATCTTGACCCCAACGAGGCGGCCGAAAAGGTCGGAAAACCCGCCGCCTGGTAAGGCATAGCAAGCGGGAACCGGAACGAGCCCTCCAGGGTTAGGTCTCTGTAACGTCCTTGGACCTTCCCCTTGGCAAGAAGGAGGGCTCGATGAGACTTAACCGTCCCATTCCCTTGTTCGCGCTAGCCTTTGCGAGCGGCTTCGCATTGCCTTTCGTGAGCATCGCCTTCGCGCGCGCGCAGGACGCTTCGCCGGTGGCCGTCTCTTCGCCGGCGCCCGTCGTGGCGCCGGATTGGCAGCTTCCGGCACCCTGCGGTTTCGGTGCAGAGGCTCTGCTAGCCTCGGCGGCACCGTCTTGGATTGATGAATGGCGAGAAGCCGTGGCATCCCATGGCGTTTCTGCGGTAGACTTCAAATGCGCCGACATGGTGCGACCGCAGGGGCCGTGGAAGCCACCTTCGTCGTCGCGGGCCGGCGGCAACTAACGGGCCTCGATCGCACTATTCGTCAAGTTAACAGGTGAGAGCCAATCAAGAATGGTGGCGCGGCGGCGCCATCTACCAGATTTATCTGCCCAGCTTCCGCGATGGAAATGACGACGGCTTCGGCGATCTTCCGGGATTGTTGAGCCGACTCGATTACATCGCGGCGCTGGGCGTTGATGCTATCTGGGTGTCGCCGTTCCACCCCTCGCCCATGCACGATTACGGCTATGACGTCGCCGATTACCGCAGCGTCGATCCGCGGTTCGGGACGTTGCGCGATTTCGACGCCGTTATCGCGCGCGCGCACGATCTCGGGCTCAAGGTGATCATCGATCTGGTCTGGAGCCACAGCTCGAGCGAGCACCCGTGGTTTGCCGAAAGCGAGGAGTGCCCTCGCGGACCGAAGGCGGATTGGTACATCTGGGCCGATCCAGCGGCGGACGGGGGACCACCCAACAACTGGCTATCCGTCTTTGGCGGCAGCGCCTGGAACTGGAGTCCCCGGCGCCGGCAATATTATCTCCACCATTTCCTGCCGACTCAGCCCAAGCTCAACCTGCGCAGCGACGGCGTGCTCGCCGCGCATTTTTCCAACGCCGAGTTCTGGATCGCGCGCGGCGTGGACGGGTTCCGATTCGACGCTGTCGACTTCATGCTGAACGACGAATCGCTCGCCAGCAATCCGCCGCTGATGCCGCGACCTGCCGAGATGCCCTGGAATCCCTTCCGTCTGCAGCGGCATGTCCATGACATGAGCGGGGCCTCGATCGTCGACCTCGCGACGCGGATTCGCGCCTTCACCGACCGGTTTCCCGGCCTCGTGACGATGGGTGAAATATCGAGCGAGGTTGGCGCCTTCGACAGGATCGCAGCAGTGACCGCCGGAACCAGGCTGCACATGGCCTATACGCTGCGCGTCATGAAGTCCGCTTTCACGCCCAGCGAGATGCGGCAATGGATTGCCAGCGCGGCCGACCTCAACCGAAGCGGCTGGATCTGCTGGTCGTTCAGCAATCATGACGTGGAACGAGTCGCCTCGCGGTGGAACCCGGACCTGAGAGACCAGGCGTCGTTCGCAAAGCTCGCCAACGCGCTGCTGCTGTCATTGCCGGGTAGTGTCTGCCTCTATCAGGGTGAGGAACTGGGCCTGCCCGGATCACGACTTCCGCGCGACGCGATCCGCGATCCGTTCGGCCGGCGATTCTATCCGTCCTATGCCGGACGCGACAGCGCGCGAACCCCGATGCCGTGGGTCGCGGGCGCGCCCAATGCGGGATTCTCGCGGGCGTCGACAACGTGGCTTCCGGTCAGCCCAGCGCATGACGCGCTTGCCGCCGACCGCGTCGCGGCGGCGCCCGATTCGACGCTGCAGGCCTGCCGCGAGATGCTGGCGTGGCGCAAACGACATCCCGCCCTCATCGAAGGCGACCTTCGCTTCATCGACGTGCCGGCACCCGTGGTCGGATGGCGGCGGCGCCTCGACGACGACAATGTGCTGGCGGTGTTCAACCTGGCGCCCGAACCGGTGACCCTGCCGGCGGATTTTCTGCCGCCCTTTGAAAGCGCCGCAGAGCTTTCCTTTGTCACGCCGCCCTGCGAGGGAGGCCTGCGCCTGCCGCCCTTCGGCTGCTCAGTCGGCGTGGAGCACGGCAACCGGCAGCGTCGCTAACGCATCGGCGACCGCGAGGCCTTGCGAGCACGATCGGATCACCGCATCGGAGAAAAGCTCGCGCCACGGGCGGCTGGCGATGTCGGCGATGTGCATCGGCCCCGGAAGCGCGCCTGCCGGCCACAACGAGGACGGATCGCCGCGAAGCCTGTCGGCCAGGAAGCGGCAGGCAAGGACGACCACTTCCTTGCCCTCCCACTGTCGGGCAAAGGCGACGACATGGTCCTGGTCCGGCCCTTCCACGGCCAAGGGACGATAGCTGCCGGATCGAAACAGATCGGGCAGGCGCGCACGCAGCGAAAGAAGGCGTTGCGCGAGGAAGATTTTGAGCCACCCATCGCGCCACATGTCCCGTGCGGCCGCAAGGCTGGTGGTCTCCAACCCACCGAGCATGCGCGTGCGAGCGGCGAAATCCACCGGGCGCCGATTGTCGGGATCGACGAGGCTCAGGTCCCAGAGCTCGGTGCCCTGATAGAAATCCGGCACCCCCGGCAGCGTCGTCTTCAACACGAGCTGCGTCAGGCCGTTGATCGCGCCAAGACGCAGGACCGGCGGAAGAAAGCGCATGACGCTCGCGAGAAACGGGTTTTTGGCCGCCTCGGCGAAAATGCCGTCGATGAACGCGCAAAACGCGCTCTCGTAGCCTTCATCGGGCTTGGTCCACGAGGTTGACAGCTTCGCCTCGCGGCTCGCCTTCAGCGCATAGGCCTTGAGACGCTCGACATAGTCCTGTCGCGCGGCGCTTGATCGCATGATGCTGCCCATGCGCATCGGCCAGGTCGCAACGATGGTTTGATAAAGCAGATATTCGTCGTTGAGAGTGGGCGCAGGGGCGCCGCCCGCTTCGCCAAGAAAGGGGCGGTTATACATGTGCCAGCGCGCGATCCGGCGCGCCCACTCGTCGGGCATCTCGCTGATCACGTCGAGCCTCGCGCGCGTGTCCTCGCCGCGCTTGGTATCGTGGGTCGCCGATGCGAGCAGGGCGTGCGGCCAGTGGGCGGCACGATCGGCCATCGCACGATGAAACCCATCGAGGCTTGTCGCGGGCGAGCGCGGATCGGCGCCGACCTCGTTCGCCGATGCAAGCGGCGTCACGCGGTAGAACAGGGTATCCTCGATCGCCTTTGCCGCGATGCCGCCGGTATATTGCTGAAACCGCGCCAGGAAGAGGAGGATCAGATCGCGGCAGCTCGAATAATGTCCGGGATTGCCGATCGCGATGTCGAGCGTGAGCAAAGACCCGATGAAGTCTAGGATTTGACCGTCGGCCTCGGTCCAACGCGCGCGGGCCTGCGCGATGGCCTCCGCGATGCGCCGACGGTCCTCGCCGTCGGCCCCTGCCGTCGTGACGTAGGTACGATAGACGGTGAACGCGGCGACGATCTCGGTCAACGCGTCACGCAGGCGCTTCCTCGTAAAGTCCCGGGTGGCCCAGTCGGTCTCCGCGATCTCGGCAAGCCAATTGACGAGCGTGGTCAATTCGCTCGCAAGGCTGCGGTCCATGATCAAGCGGCGGCACTGATAGATGTCGTCGTCGAGCAAGCCGCCATAACCGGTGAAACGCTGCCAATCGCGCTTCAGCCGCGCATAGCCGGTCGGGTCGATGAAGAGCCCGTTCACCAGCGCCAAATAGTCGTAGCCCGTGGTCCCGGCGACCGGCCAGTCGGCGCGCAGTCGCTCGTCGGCTGCCAGAATTTTCTCGATCACGAGATAGGGCCTGGACCGGCGGCCGCCGGCAGCGCGCGGCGCGATCGTTGCCGCGAACGCGGCAAGGCGGCGGCAATAACGGCGCGGGTCGGCAAGACCATCGACATGGTCGACGCGCAAGCCGTGGATGCGGCCTTCTGCGAGAAGGCGCCCGACCAAGGCGTGCGCATCGTGGAACACTTTGATCCGGTCCATCCGGATGCCAGCCAGGTCGCCGATATCGAAGAAGCGCCGGTAATTGATGTCGTCCGCGGCGCTTCGCCAATTCGCCAGTCGATAGGATTGCGTCTCGAGCAAGGCGTGCAGGGTGGCAAAGCTGTCCGGCACGCCGAAATGGCCACGATAAGGCGCGAGCGCGTCCTCGATGGCGCTCATCGTCTCCGCATCCTGAGCGGCCTCGGCAAGCGCTTTTTTCGCGGCCGCCGCGACCTCGCGCGTATAGGCGATGGCGCCGTCGCCCAGGATCGCATCCGCGAGCCGACCGAGTGCTAGATCGACCGCCGGGACATGAACGAGCGGCGCGAGGATCGTCGGATAGTCCCTGGGCTTCAGCGGCAGGCGATGGTCGTGGTACCAGAAATCGAGCGTTCCCTCGCTTGCGGTGAAGCGCAACTCGATCTCGCCCGCCACGAGCGTCTCGCCGTAGCTTTGCCCAAGGATCGGCACGAGGAGCTTGCCGACGAGATTCCGGTTCGCCGGCGTCCAGTTGATGTCGAAATGGCGGCTGAAGGGCGACGCCTGCCCCCATTCGAGCACATCGAGCCACCATGCATTGTCGGCCTTGCCGATACCCATATGGTTCGGCACGAAATCGAGGATCAGGCCGATGCCGTGCGCATCAAGCGCATCATGGAGCCGCGCAAACCCCTCCTCGCCCCCAAGCTCGGGGGCAAGCTGGTTGTAGTCGACCACGTCATAGCCGTGCGTGCTGCCGGACCGCGCCTTGAGGAAGGGCGATGAATAGACATGGGTTATCCCGAGCGCCGCGAGATAGGGGACGATCGCCGCGGCCTGATCGAAGGTGAAGTCGTGGCTCAGTTGCAGCCGATAGGTGGCGCCGGGCAGATCGAAAGGCGAGCGGCCATTCATCGACGCGGGCCGGTTGGTCGTTCAGCGCGGATCGCGTCGAGGATCGCCGTGGCTCTCTCGTCGCCGAAGATCGCGTCGAGATCCCGGCCAAGCTTGCGCCGCCAATTGGGATTCCGCCCGTCGGTCCCGGGAAAATTCGGCTGATCCCGCTCCATTGCGAGATCCTCCATCTGCACGACGAAGAGGCGGCATGGCGTGCGCGCGAGGAACCGGTGCGCCGCGACCGCGGTCCCGGGCATGTCGTCGCCGGGTTCGAGCCCCGCCGCGGCAAAGGCCTGCCGCATCGCGGCGCGGTCCGCGTCACGCGTCGCATGAGCCGATTGCCACGCCGCCTCGTCGGGATAGAGCCCGAGCGCCCGCCGCAGGTCGAGGTCGGCGCCGGACCAGAAGCCCACAAGCGGCGGCAGATCATGCGTCGAGATCGCGACCAGCACGTCTTGGGGGTATTCCTGCGGCGACAGAAACCGGGGGCCATCCTTGGCGAAGGTCAGGAGGGCGCAGCCCATTATGCCGTAACGCGACAGCAGGTCCGCGAAGCCTTCCGGCACCGTGCCGAGATTCTCGCCGATGACGATGCACCGGTGCGCCGTGCTTTCATCGGCAAGCATCTGGCACACGCGATGGGCGGGCATGCGGAGATAGACGCCGTCGCGCGCCGATCCGCCTTGCTCCACGAGGAACAGGCGATGGAGTCCAAGCACGTGATCGATCCGTATGGCGCCCGCATGCCGCATCACGGCGGCGAGGAACCGGCGATAGGAATGGCCGCCATCTCGCGCATAGGCGGAGGGGTTGGGAACGGCAAGGCCCCAATCCTGCCCCCATTCGTTCCAGGCATCGGGCGGCGCGCCGATATGGAATCCCTCGATCACCTGGCCCCGGTCGCTCCAGGATTCGGCGCTGCCAGGATCGGTTCCAACCGCAAGGTCGAGATAGAGCCCGATCCGCATCCCGGCGCTTCGCGCGGCAGCGGCGCAGCGCGCAAGCTGCGCATCGGCCTCCCATTGCAGATATTCGTGATAAAGGACCTCGCGCTCATTGGCCGCGGCGAATTGCGCCACATCCGCACTTGCCGGATCGCGGAATGAGTGGGGCCACGCGCGCCAGTCGGTGCCGAAGCCAGGCTGGCAGGACAGGGCCTGAAAAATGGCGAAGCGCCGCAACGCGTCGCCGCGGTCGGCGCGGAACCGGGCGAAGTCCGATGCGAGATCGCCGTCGTGGCCGCGTGCGATGCGGTCCCGAAATCCGTCGAAGACGTGCCGGAACAGCGTCATCTTACACCGCGCGACCTCGCCATAATCGATCAGGTCGCTGTTCCGCATAGCGGCGAGCCCGCGTTGGAAAGCGGCGTCGGCCACGATCGCATGCGCATCGGGCATGGTGGCATAGGCCCGCATCGCGAGCGGATCGATGAACAGAACATCGATAAATTCGCGGCTTGACGGCGAATAGGGGCTGATGCGCGACGGGTCCGCCGCATAGCGCGCGTGAATAGGGCTGACGCCGACGAAATCGGCGCCCGCATCGGACGCCAGTTCGACAAGGCGATGCAGGTCCGTGAAATCGCCGATGCCCCAGTTCCGCGGCGAGCGCAGCCCATAAAGCTGAACCGCAACGCCCCACGCCCTGTCATGCGCCAACCATGGCGGGCGAAAGCAAGGGCGGACCGGATCGGGGGCGGCGTCGGACGCCACGGGCGCACCCTGCGCCAACGCGTCGAGGAGGCGTGCGACGGTTGCCTCGGGCGCGGTGCGAAGCGCCCCCCACACATCGCGATACTCCGTCTCGATGCCCCAGTCGCTCGCCCGATTCATGGTCGTGCGGCCATCCAGATGACGGTCCAAGGCGGCAGCGGGTCCGCATTGGCCGGACCCCAAATTCGACGCCAATCGCCGGAAGGCGGAGCCCAGGGTCTGGGGTCGCGCGTCAGATTGGCGGCAAGGGCAAGGCGCGCGCCATCGGAAAAGCGCCATTGCGCGGTCAGAACGCCCGCGACGACTGCGTGATCCGCGTCGACGGCGCCGTTTGCGGCGAGATGCGGCGCGATCTCGTCGCGCCTGACAGCCAGGAGACGGCGATAAAGATCGCTTCGGGCCGCGTCCGGCCGGGCGATGGCACCATCGATGCGGCTCTTCTCAAAAGTCTCGATCGCGAGCGGATCGGGAATTCGCCGCCGCGCTTCCTCCGACGCGAAAGCAGGAAAGCGTGCGAATTCGCGCCGACGCCCGTCGCGAACCGCGGCCGCGAGATCGCCCCCGAAATCGCAAAAGAACAGGAATGGCGCGTCGGCGCCCAGTTCCTCGCCCATGAAGAGGAGCGGTATTCCCGGCGCCAGGAGTTGAAGGGCCGTCGCGGCTTCGAGCGCCGGGGCGGGCGCAAGCCGGGTCAGTCTTTCGCCAAAGGCGCGATTGCCGATCTGGTCATGGTTCTGAAGAAAGTTGACGAACGCGATGGGCGGTAGGTGCCGGCTCGGCTCGCCCCGCGCGGCTGCGCGAAATTCCGACCATTCGCCCTGATGGACGAACCCTTCGGTCAGCGCGCGGCCCAATTTGTCGAGCGGCCGGTCGATATAGTCCGCATAGTAGCCGTCCGCTTCGCCGGTCAGGAGGACATGCATCACGTGGTGGAAATCGTCGTTCCACTGCGCGTCATAGAAACCGGACCTCAGGAAGCGCGCTTCGTTCCGGTCGTTCTCCAGCACCAGATGGACGAGACGTCCGGGCGGTTGTCGCGCCCTTACCGTCTCGGCAAGCTCGTCGAGGAAGTGCGGGTCGCTGTCGTCGGCGATGGCGTGGACCGCGTCGAACCGTAGCCCGTCCACGTGGAATTCCTCGACCCAATAAAGCGCATTGTCGATGAAGAAATCGCGCAAGTGCCGCGACGAGAAATCGAGCCCCTGTCCCCAGGGCGTATCGCGCTTGGCAAAGAACGGCGGCGCATAGAGCGACAGATAGTTTCCCGCCGGTCCGAAGTGGTTGTAGACCACATCGATCAGCACCATGAGGCCAAGCCGATGCGCTTCGCAGACAAGCGCCTTCAGGGCCTCCGGCCGGCCATAGCGGGAATCCGGCGCGAACGGCAAAACGCCGTCATAGCCCCAGTTGCGCGCGCCCGCGAAATCCGCGAGCGGCATCAACTCGATCGCCGTGATGCCGAGCCGCGCCAGCCGATCGAGCTGCGCGGCGGCGGCCGCGTATGTGCCCTCGGCGGTGAAGGTGCCCACGTGAAGCTCGAGAATCACGGCCTCGTGCCAGGGACGGCCTTTCCACGCATCATCGGTCCACGCGAAGGACTGCGGATCGATGAGCTCGCTTGGCCCTTCCACGTCATCGGGCTGAAACCGCGAGGCCGGATCCGGAACCGAGCGGCCGTCGACGATGAAACGATACCGATCGCCGGGCCCCGCGCCCGGGATCGTGCGCTCGAACCAGCCATCCTCGCGACGCTTAAGCGCCGTGCGTGTGCCACCAGACTCGACCTCCACGGCGCCGGCGGCAGGCGCCCACAGGCGGAACGTCGCGCCGCCGGGTTCGACCGTTGCGCCCCATCTCATGGCATGAGCGCGCGTCATGCGGCCTCGCCAAAGGCAAGGATCAGCGACCGCAGCGGCATCTCGAATTCCTGTCCCGCCTCGAGCTGGCCCGCCGTGAGGCCGGTAGGCTTGGTCGTGTCGATGGTCATCCGCCAGACGCCGATGCCGGAGGACCGGGGAAGGACGATCTTCAACGGCTCGTAATGCCCGTTGAGAAGCATGAGCGCCGGTTCGGGCTCGGTGTCCAGCACGACCGCCAGAAACCGGGCGTCGGGAAAAGCCCAATCCGGCTCCTTCATCTCTTCGCCATCGGCGCGAAACCACAGCATTTCCGTGCGTCCCGTGTGGCGATGTCCCTTTCCCACCGGGAAGTGGTCGAGCGACAGGCCATGCACGCGTCGCATGGTGATCAATCGCGCGACAAAATCCGAGAGGTCATCACCGTCGACGCCGAGGCGCGACCAATCGATCCACCCGATCTCGTTGTCCTGGCAATAGACGTTGTTGTTGCCGTTCTGGCTGTTCGCGATCTCGTCGCCCGCAAGCAGCATGGGGACGCCCTGCGCCAACAAGAGGGAAGCGAGGAAGTTGCGCCGCTGCTGACGGCGCAAGGCGATGATGGCCGCATCGTCGGAGGGTCCTTCGACCCCGCAGTTCCAGCTCAGATTCTCGCTGGTGCCGTCGGCGTTGTTTTCCTGGTTCGCTTCGTTGTGCTTGCCGTCGTAGCTGACGAGATCCTGCAGCGTGAACCCGTCATGCGCGGTGATGAAATTTATGCTGGCACGCGGATGGCGGCCATGGTGGCCATAGATGTCGGCCGAGCCCGCGATCCGGGCCGCCGCTTCGCCAATGACGCCGCCGTCGCCCCGCCAAAAGCGCCGCATCGTGTCGCGAAAGCGGTCGTTCCATTCCGACCATCCCGGCGAGAAATTGCCGACCTGATACCCTCCTTCGCCCAAATCCCATGGTTCCGCGATGAGCTTCACCTGGGAAAGCACGGGATCTTGCCCGATGACATCGAGGAACGGCGCATTGACGTCGAACCCGCCCAATCCGCGCGCCAACGTGCTCGCAAGATCGAAGCGGAATCCGTCGACATGCATCACCTCGACCCAATAGCGCAGCGAATCGATCACCATCTGCAGAACGCGCGGCCGCATGACGCAAAGAGAATTGCCGCAGCCGGTGAAATCGGCGTAGTAGCGCTGCTCTTGCGGGCTCAGCCAGTAATAGGTCGCGTTGTCGATGCCGCGAAACGACAGCGTCGGGCCGAGGTGATTTCCTTCTGCGGTATGGTTGTAGACGACGTCCAGGATGACCTCGATGCCGGCGGCATGGAGCGCCGCGACCATGTGCTTGAATTCCTGGTGATCGCCCGGCCCCAGGAATCTCCGATCGGGCGCGAAGAACCCGATCGTGTTGTAGCCCCAGTAATTATGCAGGCCGCGCTCGATCAGATGGCGATCATCGACGGTCGCCTGCACCGGCAACAGCTCGACCGCCGTGATGCCAAGTCGCAGCAGATGGTCGATCGCCGCCCGCGACCGCAGCGCTCCAAACGTGCCGCGCGTCGCCCCGTTGACATGCGGAAGCTGCCGGGTGAAGCCGCCGACATGCATCTCGTAGATGACCGTGTCGCGCCACGGCCGGTGCGGGCGCTTGTCGTCGCTCCACGGAAAGCTCTCATCGACGATGCGGCATTTGGGCATCACTCGAGCATTGTCTCGCCGGTCCAGAGAGAGATCGCCGCGCGGGTTGGCGACGCGATAGCCGAAATGCAGATCCGACAGCACCAGCGGCGCGTTGAGCTCTCGCCCATAGGGGTCGAGCAGCAGCTTGTGCGGGTTGAAGCGATGCCCCGCTTCCGGCGCATAGGGACCATGGACCCGGTAGCCGTAAAGCTGACCCGGGCGCGTCTCGCTCAGATACCCGTGCCACACGCCTTCGCTGTTCTCGGGCAGCGTGATGCGCTCGATCTCGCGCCTTCCCTGAGGATCGAAAAGGCACAACTCGACCTTTTCCGCATGCGCGGAGAACAGCGCGAAATTCGCGCCGAGCGCGTCGACCGTGACCCCCAACGGATAGGGCCGCCCCGCCGTCAGAGTCCTCATGGTTGAGGTGCCAGATAGATCGCGCCCAGCGGCGGCAGCGTCAGTGTCAGCGACTGCGGATGGCCATGCCAATGACGCGGCTCGGGCATCAGCGGCCCCTCATTGCCGAGGCCGCTGCCTCCGTAGCGCGCGTGATCGGAGTTGAAAATCTCGCGATAGGGCA
>DATJLY010000221.1:0-2540 GCA_035509095.1 Allostellaceae bacterium
AGCCGCCTAGCGCCGATGACGACTGAAACGAGACCTTGGTCCCCTTATCGAGCCGATACTGCCCATCCACCACCACTGTCTCCCCCGCATCGAGGCCCTTGCTGATCACGGCGAACCCATCCTCGGTCTCGGCGACGCCGACATCCCGCGTCTCGACCGTCATGTCGCCGTTGACCACGAAGAGATAGGGACCATCCGGCCCTTGCTGAATCGCACGGTCAGGGACGGTGACGGCGTTCTTCAGCGTGTCGACGACCAGTTGCAAATTCACGAACTCGCCCGGCCACAACGTTTCCTGCGCATTCTGGAAGACGGCCTTCAAATGGATCGTGCCGCTCGCCTGATCGATCTGATTGTCGATGAGCGAGAGGGTCCCATCTGCGAGCTTCTTCGTTCCGCTGGCGGCGATCGCCTGGACCGGAACGGGTCCGCGCTGCTGGCTTGCGCGGACCGTCTCGAAATCGCCTTGCGGCTCGGTGAAGCTCACGAAGATCGGGCGAAGCTGGGTGATGGTGACGAGGCCGGTATTGTCGGTCGCATGGACGAGATTGCCGACATCGACGAGCCGGGCGCCGGTGCGCCCATCGATCGGCGAGCGGATTTGCGCATATTGGAGATTGAGCTGCGCCGTCTCGATCTGCGCCGCATCGCCGGCGATCGCGGCCTGGGTCGAGCCGACCAGCGCCTTCTGCTGATCATAGGCCTGACGCGTTTGGAAATCGTGCTCCAGCAGCTTCTCGTCGCGGACGAGGTCCGCTTGCTGGCTCGCGAGCGAGGCTTCGTCTTTCGCCTTGTTGGCGGTCGCGAGCGCGAGCGCCGCCTGATAGGGCCGCGGATCGATCTCGAACAGGAGATCGCCGGCCTTCACCTCCTGGCCTTCGGTGAAGTCCACCTTCACGATCTGCCCATCGACGCGGCTCTTGATCGTCACCGTGTTGTAGGCCTGAACATTGCCGATGCCGCGCACATAGACCGGCATGTCGCGCGTCGTTGCCTTTTCGGCCGTAACAGGAACCGCCGCCGGCGTATGTGGCTCTTGAGCCACCGCGGAGGCATTGCCGGCCTTGCCATGGATCATCCAGCCCGCCGGCACGGCGGCGGCCAGAAGGATCGGAAGAATCAACCATTTGCGCATCGGGGGCGGGTTCCCTTGCTCTGCCGGCGCGCGGAGCGAGCCGATCACGAAGTCGCGGGCCAAACATGGCAACAGGCGCGGCGGACACCGCCCCGCCACTCTATATATGGCACCTCGCCGGGAAACGTCCCCGGCCGCATATTGTCGCGTCACGCAAACGACTTGGTCGCGGCGGACGCGACGGAGTTGTCAGGGCGCCGCAGGTCCGCGAAGATACCACCCGTGAGCGAGCGTCTTTCGGCGGGCGGCATCGATCTGGAAGTCGTGCGGCGCGGGTCCGGGCCGACGATCCTGATTCTGCACGGATTCCAAACGCTCGATCCGGACGCGCGTTTCGTCGACCTGCTCTGCCGCCGCGCGCGCATCATCGCGCCGTCTCATCCGGGCTTCGGCCGTTCGCCTCGGCCCGACGGATTCGAGACCGTCTATGACCTGACGCATCTCTATCTCGACCTTCTCGACCGCTTGCCCGACGAAGACGTGACGCTGCTTGGTCTTTCGTTCGGCGGCTGGATCGCGGCGGAAGTGGCCGTCGCCTGCGGCAAGCGCTTGCGGCGCCTCATCCTGGTCGACGCGCTCGGGGTCAAGCTCGGCGATCGCGAGACGGCGGACATCCTCGATTTGTTCAACACGCTGCCCGAGGACGTCGTGCGGCGGAGTTGGCACGATCCTGCGGGCCGCGCGCCCGACTACAACGCCATGTCGGACGAGGCGATCACGCTGCGTGCGCGAAACTGGGATGCGCTCTGCCTTTATGGCTGGCATCCTTACATGCACAATCCGCAATTGAAGCGCTGGCTTGGCCGAATTCGGGTGCCGACGCTGGTGCTGTGGGGCGCGAGCGACGGCGTCGTCGATCCCGCCTATGGCCGGGCGATGAGCGACCTCATTCCGGGTTCGCGCTTTGCGCTCGTCGAGGGCGCGGGCCATCATCCCGAATTGGAGCGGCCCGAGGCCTTGGCCGACGCGATCGCTTCGTTCCTCGGGCGGTAGGGAGCAAGCGATGGACGCCTGGTGGCAGTGCGAGATCCCCTACCCTTTCGTGCCGCGCGAGGTGCTCGACGCGGCCCCGTCGGTTCGGGCGAGCCTGCCGAACAAATATTGCGAGCCCGGCATCGCCGCCGATCTCTTCGAGGAAGTGATCGACGAGTTCCTGCTGTGCGACGATCTGGGCATGAACGTGCTCGCGGTCGAGCATCATGCCGGGATCAATTCGCTGCTGGGCGCCAACCCGCTGCTCGTCGGCATCCTTGCGCGCCAGACCCGCCAGGTGCGCATCCTCAGCCTCGGTACCCTGGTCTCGCTGCGCCAGGAACCCGTGCGCATCGCCGAGGAATACGCCACCGCCGACGTCATCAGCCGCGGCCGCCTGGAAATCGGCTTCGTCAAATCCGGCGGCAGCGAA
>DATJLY010000222.1:0-4227 GCA_035509095.1 Allostellaceae bacterium
TCTCTTGCTGCGGGTTCTACACGCGCCGCGTCGCCGTCAAAACCGAACGGGGCCCGGCCTGCGGCCACCCATTACGGCAAGGGCCTTCGGCCTTTTGACAGCGCCGCTTTCCGCGCGTGTGACCGAACCGCATCGAGGCCGCGATGAGCGTGGCCTCCTCACACGAGAAAGGAAACGACCATGAGCAACGACACCAACACCGAAACCCGTCCGACCCACCGCGTCTTCGCGGTGACCGGCAAGGGCAAGAAGAAGTTCTGGCAGCCCATCGGCGCCCTCTGGGCCCATAGCGACTCCAGAGGCTTCAACCTGAGCCTCGATTACCTGCCGCTTAACGGCGCGCAGACCGTGATCCGCGCGGTCGAGGAGACAGCTCAACCCGAGGCCGAGACGGCCGTCTAACTTCGGGGAAGCCGCGCACGCTTCACGGCGTGCGCGGCTTTGCTTTGCGATGCGACAGCGGCGCTAACCTGGTCCCCGATAGTAAGGGTTCGGCTTTGCCCGCTTCCGGCATTCGGTGATTTCCCAATAGGGATGGCCGAGGAAGGGAAACGCCTTGGCGATGCCGGCCTGCCAGAGCAAGCCGGCGCCCGCGGGCAGATCGATCAGCTCCTGCGGCAGGAATAACGGGCGCTTCGCCTGCTGATAGCTCACGCCCTCATTGGCGTTCCCGCTGACATTTTGATTGAAGCCGCTGGCTACGATCGTCGTCTCGCCGGCACGACGGCTCATCCAGCCGGCGGTGTTGAGATCGTTGGGACCGAAGCACTGCACGACGCCGGCATTGGCGATGAAGGTCTCGGCGCGCTCCTTGTAGAGTTCCTTGAGCTGATTGAGGTCTTGCAGGATCGGCCAGAGCTGGACGCCATAGCCGCGCACGAGTCCGAAGGCGTCCTCGATGGGGCCGAGATGGCCGAGCTGGGCGAATTCATCGAGCATGAAGAGCACGGGCAGGCCGCCCGGATGATAAAGCGAGCGCAAGGCGGAGACGATGACGAGACGCAGCCAGACGCTATGCGTCCGCATGCGCTCGGCGGGTAGCACGACATAGACCGTCGTCGGCTTCTTCTTGAGATCGGCGAAGGTGATCCCGTCTTTCGCGAGATCGGTGCGCACCGCAGGCGACAGCAGCCAGCGGGTTTGCGTGTCCGCCGTCGATTGAATATTGGATATCTCGTCGGTCTCGCGGAGAAAGCGGCCCGCCAGGCTTTCGATCTCGAAGCCGCCGGCGGCCGCCATCCGCGCCGCCGTGACGCGCAGGCCGGCCACCTGCTTCTGCTGTGGCCGGCCGTTGTCGCCCTCGACGCTCTCCCATTCGTCCGGCTCAGTGAGCAGCGCGCGGACCCGCTCGAGCGAGGGTATGCGGCCCGCTTTCCTCGCCGTCTTCACCTCCCACATCAGGAGAGCCACCAGGAGGGCTTGCGCGCTCTCGGGCCAGTGCGGGTCCTTGCCCTCGATTCTGATGAGCGCTTCGCCGAGACCAGCGGCGTCATCGACGAAGGAGGGTGCCGCCGGATCGAGGGCGGCGAGCGGGTTGAAGCCGGCGCTGCCGAGACCGAGCACGTCGAACGGATTGAGGATCACGACGTCGCCGACGGTGCGGCGGTAGTCGGCCGTCACGCTGGCGAGCTCGCCCTTGGGATCGATGACGACGAGCGACCGATCCTTCAGGGTCAGGAGATCGGGGATCAGGACGCGGGTCGCCTTGCCGGACCCGTTGGGGCCGATCAGGAGGAGATGCCGCTCGCCGGCATAGGCGAGGACGCCGCCTTTACCCTCGAAGCCGTGCCGGCCGAGCCTTATGGCGCTCTCGGGATCGGGACCGATCAGCTTGGCGGCGCGGGCTTCCTTTTCGGAGGCGAGCGAGATGTCGCCGTGTGCCTTTTGCTTTTTCACGTCCTTCAGAGCGTTGCCGGGACCTTTGATCGCGAGCGCAAACCGGGTCACGCTGCTGGTGAGCCAGTATGTAAGGAAGCCCTGGACGAAAAAGCCGAAGTCAGCGTCGTCCGAGGGATGGTAAATCCATAGCCACTGCATCGCGCCGCCGAGGGCAACGGCGCAAAGGGCGCGGACGGCGACCAGCATGTCGCGGGGACCGCGCGACCGGCTCCAGCCGATCAGGAACCAGGTCATGCCGCCGAGGATCACGAGGAGCCAGGGACCGACCACAATGGCCATGGGCACAAGCGGCATCGTGAAGTGATTTCGCACGATGGCCACCAGGAGCCTTCCGTAGTCGAAACCGAGCGGCGTCTCGCCTGCGACCGCGAAATAGATCGCGAGCGCGACGAGGCCCATGCCGCGACCCGCACGGACGAACTCGCGCTCGCGCGGCGTCTTTCCCGGCCGGCCTTGCTGGTGACGTGTGATCGCTTCGGTGACGGGATTTACCAGGGTGGAGATCGGACCTTCGCCCACCGCAAGGTTCTCCGGCTTCTCGTGTTGCGTCCCGGTAGGTTTGGACGTTAAGATTTTCTACGAACCGGTGTTCGCGAGTCACGAGCTTTTCGCACGGTTTTTGGCCGGGCGGAGCGGGTTGGTCGCGTTACGCCGACGATCTTGGCGTGCGAAGGGCAAGCGCGGAGGATCGATACGAACCTTGGGCGCGTCACCAACGCCGGCTCGCAGCGTCGCATCGCGGCGTGTGCGGGAGTTTGAGAATTCGTCGCAGCCGTTACCTCTGTATTCCGCGACTACCCATTTTTGGAGGCAGGTGCTGATTCGCGTGATAGAGGGCAGCGGCCCGCGCGATTGCCGGGCTGGGAGACAGCTGCCCTGTCTCCCATTTTTTCTGTCGGCAGCCGTGAGTTTGTTGGTGGGATTGGTGGTAGGTTTTCGGCGTTACGGAAGACGGCAAGCCATGCGCGGCAGTGCGCGGCGCTCGTCCGGCAACGCCGTGTCGCTGGCGCTCCCGCGCGGCTTGGCAGGGGATTTCATCCCCGTGCACCCCGACCAAGAGGCGGGCTTTGCCCCCTCGTTGGATCTCCCCGTATTCACTGCCGGACGGCCCCGATGAGCCACGGCAGCGAGCGGCGCGCCCGCACTGACCACCTGACGGTCCGGCTGACACCGGAAGAGCGGGCGGCGATCGACGAGATGGCCGACCGGGCCGGCCTCGCTGCCGGCAGCTATGTCCGACAGGCCGTGTTCGGGGCGCCGCGGCCGCGCCAGGTGCGCCGGCCGCCGGTGGAGCGCCGGGAGCTCGCCCGCCTCTTGGGCCAGCTCGGCCATATCGGCGGCAACCTCAACCAGATCGCCAAGGCCGCCAATTCCGGCGACGGCATCGACCGGGTCGACCTCAGCGAGGCCGTGGCGGGTCTCGCCGTCGTGCGCGATGCGATCCTGCAGGCGCTCGGGCGGGACCTATGATCATCAAAGGCAAGTCCCGCGCCGGGGCACAGCAGCTCGCAAGGCACCTCGGCAATGCCGAGAAGAACGAGCGCGTCAGCCTCCTCGAGACCAGAGGCACGGTCGCGCAGGACTTGCGGGGAGCCCTGGTCGAGATGGCGGCGATCGCCGCCGGCACCCGCTGCGAGAAATCGCTCTACCACGCCGCCATGAGCCCGGAGCCGCCGCACCGCCTGACGCCCGAGCAGCGCAGCGAGGCCATCGACGCGCTGGAGGCCAAGCTTGGCTTGACCGGCCATGCCCGCGTCGTGGTCATGCACGAGAAGCTTGGGCGCGAGCACATCCACGTCGTCTGGTCGCGGATCGACCTCGAGAAGATGCGCTCGGTCAGCGACAGCCATAACTACCGTAAGCACGAGGAAGTCGCGAGGGCGCTCGAACGCCGTTTTGGGCATGATCGGGTGCAAGGCGCCCATCATGAACGGGACGGCGTTGCGAGGCCCGAGCGCACGCCCTCGCGCGCGGAGCTCCAGCAGCAGGAGCGCACCGGCATCACCGGCAAGATGGTCAAGGTGGAGGTGACCGCCGCGTTCCGCGCGAGCGACGGCCCCGAGGCTTTCCGGGCGGCGCTTGCGGAGCGCGGCTATATCCTCGCCAAGGGCGACCGACGCGATCACGTCATCATCGATCCCTTTGGCGGCGTGCACAGCCTTGCGCGCCGGATCGAGGGCATGAAGGCCGGCGCGCTGCGGGAATTCATGGCGCCGCTTGACAGGGATTCGCTGCCTAGCATCGAGGAAGCACGCAAAGTCGCGCGCGACCGCGAGCGGGTGGCGCGCGCGAGGCTTGCAGCTCGGCAGAACAGCTCGATCGAGAAAG
>DATJLY010000223.1:0-17774 GCA_035509095.1 Allostellaceae bacterium
GATCTCGGCCTCGCCCAAGGTCGCGCAGCAGATGCCGATGGCACCGGCGTCGATCTGGCGACGCGCGATCGCGAGCGATTTGTGCGTCTTGGCATGCGGGCGAAGCGCCACGCCCGCGCCGCGCGCATGCGCCGCCATCGCCGCGATGTTGCGGTCGAGCGCCGCCCGGTCGATCAGCAGCGCCGGCGTGTCGAGACGCGCGCGGCTGCCGGCTTGGCCGAGGAACCGGGCGTTGGGACTCATTCAGGCCGCACGACCCGGCGTCCTTCGACTGCGCTTCGCTCCGCTCAGGATGAGGACCAATGAAGAGACGTCCTCATCAGCGGCCGCTATAGCCGGGGTCGTCGAGGTTGAGGAGCGGGAAGGCGCTGAACACGTGCGCGTCGCGCACCGGCTGGGCCGCGTGGAGATAGGTCTTGTCGAGCTCGGTGGTTTTCGCGGCGCCCAGCAGGCCCAGGCACGAATACATCTCGTCCTCGAGGATCTCGAGCGCGCGCACCACGCCTGCCTCGCCTGCCGCCGCGAGCGCATAGCAATAGAGCCGCCCCATGCCCACCGCATTGGCGCCGAGCGCCAGCGCCTTCACGATGTCGGTGCCGCGGCAGAAGCCGCCATCGATGATGATCTGCGCGCGTCCCTTTGCCGCCGCGACGATCTCGGGCAGCACCTCGATCGAGCCGCGGCCGTGATCGAGCTGCCGGCCGCCATGGTTCGAGACATAGATCGCGTCGACGCCATGGCCGACCGCGGTCTCGGCGTCCTCGGCCGTGGCGATGCCCTTCAAGATGAGCGGGATCGTGTATTTGTCCTTGAAGCGCTTGATGTCGTCCCAGTTGAGGGCGGCCTGGAACTCGCGGCCGGTGGCGCGCTGACGGCCGCGCGGCTGATAGCGCTTGCCGAGATCGCGCTCGCGGCGGCTATAGATCGCGGTGTCGATCGTGAGGCAGAACGCCTCGTATCCCGAGCCGATCGCGCGCTTCACGTGATCGTCGACCCAGGCGCGATCGCCGCGCACGTAAAGCTGAAAGATGGTGCGCCCGCCAGGCGCCGCCGCAACGGTCTTCTCGAGGCCGGGCTCGCTTACCGAGCTGACAAGGCAGCCCGCGCCGAATCGCTGCGCCGCCTTCGCCGCGGCCGCGGCGCCGCCTTCGTCGAACGCCTCGATCGAGCCCACTGGCGCCAGCAGCACCGGGATGCGCAAGCGCTTGCCGAAAAGCGTGCCCGAACAGTCGATCGTCGACACGTCGCGCAGCACGCGCGGACGGAACGCGATCGATTCAATCGCCAGGCGATTGCGGCGCAGCGTCGTCTCGGTCTCGGAGCCGCCGGTGAGATAGTCCCACGGGCCTCCGGGCAGCTTCATGCGCGCGAGCTTCACGAACTCGTGCAACGTCAGGAACTCGCGGCTTGTCGTCTGCTCTCGTTGCGGCGCCGTTTCGGCCATGGGCGGAACTCTCCTCATCACGCCCGACCGCCGGGCGCGGGCCCGAGCCTAGTCCCGCCCGGGTCCCGCGAACAAGGCCGCGCCCGGTCAGCCTTCGGCGTGCAGCATCTTGCCGCCCGCCGTCACCGGCTTCGCATCGATCAGGATGAAGGCGATGGTGCAGGGCGCCGTGCCGCGATTGACCCAGTTGTGGATGGTGCCGCGCTGCACCAGCACGTCACCGCCTTTCAGGTGCACGGTCGTGTCGTCGAGCTCCATGTCGATCTCGCCGGACAGCACGACGGCGTAATCGACGGAATCGGTGCGATGGTTGCGCCGCTGCACGCCCGGGCTGAACTCGACGACGCGGAACACGGTGCCCTTGGCGAGCGTGGTCCCGACCTTCCGCGACGATTCGTCGGCGCTGCCGTCATTGTCGACGGGAAAGCCTGCGGTGGTCCACACGACGCTCGCCTGCGCACCGGGCCGAGTGGAGCCGGCGTTCTTCACCTCTTCGTCGATCAGCACCACCGCCTTGCCGGATTTGTCGTGGCCCGTCACCACACGCCGCAGCTTGAGCGCCATCGTTCGTCTCCCGTCATGGTTGGTATGTCGAGGGGACGCGACGATAGGGCAAAAAAAGAGCGCGAGGCAACGCCGGCCGGCATTGCCTCGCGCCGCTGCGTGAAACGCGGTTGGCTTAGGAGGGGCCGGTCCAGACCGGCTTGCCGTCCGGTCCGACAATGGTCTTCCAGCTATCCTCGACCGACTGAACCACGTTGGGCGGCATCGGGATGTAGTCGAGCGAGGCGGCCATGTCCTGGCCGTGGCGATAGGCCCAGTCGAAGAACGACAGCACCGCTTTCGCGGTCGTCGGGTTCGCTTGCTGCTTGTGCATCAAGATGAACGTCGCGCCGGTGATGGGCCAGCTCTCGTCGCCGGGCTGATCGGTCAGGATGAGATAGAAGCCGGGCGCCTTTTGCCAGTCGGCGTTGGCGGCCGCGGCCTGGAACACCTTGGCGCTGGGAGCGAGCGTCTTGCCGGCGCCGTTCACGAGCTTCGTGTAGACGAGCTTGTTCTGCAGCGCATAGGCGTATTCGACATAGCCGATCGCACCCACGGTGCGCGCGGCCAACGCCGAGACGCCTTCATTGCCTTTGCCGCCGAGGCCGGTCGGCCAATCGACCGCCGTGCTCTCGCCGACCTTGTCCTTCCATTCCGGGCTGACCTTGGAGAGATAGTCGGTGAAGATGAAGGTCGTGCCCGAGCCATCGGAGCGGTGAACGACGGCGATCCCCAGATCCGGAAGCTTCACGTCCGGATTGAGCTTTGCGATCGCCGGGTCGGTCCATTTGGTGATCTTGCCGAGATAGATGTTGGCGAGCGTCGGCCCGTCGAGCACCATCTGCCCGGCCGCGACGCCGGGGAGGTTCACCACCAGGACCTCGCCGCCGATCACCGGCGGGAACTGCTGCAGCCCATCCTTGTCGAGCTCATCCGGCTTCAGCGGCATGTCCGAAGCGCCGAAATCCACGGTTTTGGCGGTAATCTGCTTGATCCCGCCACCCGACCCGATCGACTGGTAGTTGAGGCCGATCCCGGTCGCTTCTTTGTACGCCTCGGCCCATTTGGCATAGATCGGGTAAGGAAATGTCGCGCCTGCGCCCGAAATCTCGGCGGCCGCGGCCGACATGCCGAGACCCGCGGCAAGCATCGCCGCGCCGGCAAGGCCGAGGAGTGGTCTTCGCCAATTCTGCATCGTCGTCCCTCGAGGATTAGGCGCCCACGCGCTTTGTTTACGCAGATTCTATAGAGGGAACGGGTTGCCGGTATGTGACGCTTCGGTTTCTGTTTCGTGACGAATCCCGAACAAAGTCCCCACATTCAAGCTTTCAGCCGCCTAAATGTAGCGGTTCAAAACTTTTCCTACACTAGTGATTGAATCCATGTTATGTTGTTGCGGTTGGGTGATGCGGTGGATTGGCCAGCGCACGACCCACGGATAGAGGGAAAACAATGGCTGCTGCGAAGAAGCGCAAGGGCGGAGCCAAGAAAAAGGCCGCCAAGCGCAGTGCCAAGAAGGCGAAGAAGTAACGGCAAGAGCCACAAATCTTCGTTAGGCACGGCGGGGCTGCCTTCGAGCTTCAAAGCTCGGGGGCAGCCCCGACGGTTTTCAGGAGCCGGGGTTTTCAGGGGAAGGGAATGTTGGCCCCTTCCGTCATCGCCGCGGTGAACGACCGGGCCAGGTCGGCGGCCTTGATATTCCGGGTGATGAACACGATCCGCGTGCGCCGCTCCTCGTCGGGCCAGGATTTGAGCTCGACCGGCGGGTGGAACACATGCTGTACGCCGTGGATCACCACCGGCCCGGCCCGGCCCGCCACATTGACGAGCCCCTTCACCCGCAACAGGTCGGGCCCTTTGAGCGAGGCCAGGGACACGAGCCAGGCGCGCAGCCGCGGCCATTGCACCGGCTCTTCATGGGTCAAGGAGACAGTGCTGATGCCGTGATGATGGGACAAATGGTCCGCATCCACGTGGTCGTGGTCATGGTCGTGACCGAGATGCGCGGCGGCCGAAAGCCGCTCGGTGCGCAGTTCGGGCGCGACCGGATCGTCGTCGAAGATCGCCGCCGGCTCGATCTTGCCGTTCACCACGATCGCGATCGGCGCCATCGGATTGAGCGCCCGCAGCCGCGCCTCGACCGCGGCGCGGGCCGCGTCGGTCACGAGATCCGTCTTGGTCAGGACCAGCCGGTCGGCGAGTGCCGCCTGTTTCGCCGCCTCGTAATGGTGGTCGAGCTGATCGGCGGCGTTCACCGCATCGACCGTGGTGACGACGCGGTCGAGCCGATAAAGCGGCGTCAGGGTCGCCTCGCTCATGATCGTGTGCAGGATCGGCGCCGGATCGGCGAGCCCCGTGGTCTCGATCGCGACCCGCGAGAAGGCCGGGATCTCGCCGCGGTCACGGCGCGCCACGAGCCCCGTCATCGTGTCGATGAGATCGCCCCGCACGGTGCAGCAGATGCACCCGCTTTTCAGCAGCACCGCGTCCTCGAACGCGCTTTCGACCAGCAGATGGTCGAGCCCGATCTCGCCGAACTCGTTAATGATCACCGCCGTGTCGGCCATGCCGGAATGGCTGAGTAGCCCGTTCAGGAGCGTGGTCTTGCCGCTGCCGAGAAAACCCGTGATGAGGGTGGTGGGCAGCGCCCCACTTGGATTTGGCATGTCGCGCCTCGCCGAAAATCTCAAGGAAAATTCATTGGTTGCAAATTTAGCCCCTCTGATAAGATCGCGCCACGCCCGGCCGCGAAGGACCGGGGATGGGAGGCGCTGCGCAGTGAAAGCACTGGCAGGCGAAATACTGGCTACGATGGCGACGCTTGCTCTCGCGCATGCGCAAGGGTCGGTCGAGCTTCGCATCGCGCGAGGTGGATGACATGGCGGTGGAAGTCGAAACCGGTCCCCTGCCGCAGGCCGAGCGCGGCAAGCTTGCGACCACCTTCATGCGCTATCTGCCGCTTCTCATCTTGGCGGCCATCTGGGAGATCGCGGCGCGCTCGGGCCTCGTCTCGCAGCTCGCGCTGCCGACGCTCTCGAGCGTCGTGGTCGCGTGGTGGGACCTGATGCGATCGGGCGATCTCGTCACCAACGGGCTCGACAGCCTGTGGCGGCTTGGCGCCGGGCTCGGCATGGCGATCTCGATCGGCACGCTGATCGGCGTGCTGATGGCCTGGTACCGGCCGATCGACGCGCTCCTGAACCCGATCGTGCAGGTGTTCTATCCGATGCCGAAATCGGCGCTCATTCCGGTGACAGTGCTGTGGCTCGGGTTCGGGCACTGGTCGAAGATCGTGCTCATTTTCATCGGCTGCATGCTGCCGGTGACGCTCTCGGCCTATAACGGCGCGCGCGGAACCGAGCAGTCGCTGGTGTGGTCCGCGCGCAGCCTGGGAGCGAGCCGGCGCAGCACACTGTTCGAGGTCGTGCTGCCGAGCGCGCTTCCCGAGCTTTTGTCCGGGATCCGCACCGCGCTCGCCGTTTCCTTCACCCTCATGGTGGCGTCCGAGCTGATCGTCGCGCGCTCGGGACTTGGCTACATGATCGGATGGCTCGGCGATGGCGGCGTCTATGACGCGATGTTCGCCGTGACCCTGACCGTCGCCGCCTTGGGCTTCGCGGCGGACCGGGGCTATCTCATGCTGATGAAGAGGATCCTCTCATGGCGCGAATGACCGCGACCGCGGGGCGGGTGCTGCCGCTCGGCGAGGACAGCGCCAACTCGCGCTTTCTGGAGATTGGCCGGCGGGTCTTCATGTCGACCTTCCCGATCGTGCTGCTGCTGATCCTGTGGGATCAATCGACCTGCGCGCGCGCCACCGTGTGCATCGACCATCCATTCACGACGCCGTTCCTGATGCCGAACCCGGTGGTGGTGGCGACGCGCATCTGGTCCGACCTCACCTCGGGCGACCTGCTGACGAGCCTTGGCCTCACGCTTTATCGCGCCTTCGTCGGGTTCGGCATCGCGTCGGTCGCAGGGGTCGCGCTCGGCATCCTGATCGTGCGGTTCAATTTCGTGCACTGGTTCTTCGATCCGATCATCTCGGTCGGGTTCCCGATGCCGAAGATCGCGTTCCTGCCGATCTTCATGCTGTGGTTCGGGCTTTACGACACCTCGAAGATCGCGCTCGTCATCTTCGACGCGATGTTCCCGGTGGTGACGGCGACGATTGCGGGTGCCGCGGGCGTCGACCGTTACATGCTGTGGTCGGCGCGCATGCTGGGCGCGAGCGAGCGCCAGATCCTGTGGGGCATCGTCGTGCCGGCGTCGTTCCCGACCGTGATGACGGGGCTTCAGATCGCGCTGCCGATCGCGCTCATCGTGACGATCGTGACCGAGATGCTGATGGGCGGGCCGGGGCTGGGCGGCTCCATGATCGCGGCCTCGCGCTTTGCCGATTCGCCGGGCGTGTTCGCCGGCATCATCGAGATCGCGATCGCGGGATTTTGCGTCGTGAAGGGCATGGCGATGGTGCGCAAGCGCCTCCTCGTCTGGCATCCCGAGGCCGAGGAGCCGACGACCGTCTGAGCGGTCAGGCGCGGGACGCCACCCGCGCGATGAGGGGCAAGGTCACGGAAAAGGTGGCGCCCCGGCCCAGCTCCGACTGGACGCCGAGCGTGCCGCCATGCAGCTCGACGATGCGGCGCGAGATGGCAAGCCCGAGCCCGGTGCCGCCCTTTTGCCGCGTTGTCGAATTGTCGGCCTGCTGGAACTCCTCGAAGATCTTCGCCTGATCCGCAGGCGCGATGCCGGGGCCGGTGTCGCGCACCGCGAACGTCAGGCTGCCCTTGGCAGCCGATGCCGAGATGCGCACCTCGCCGCGATCGGTGAATTTGATGGCGTTGCCGACAAGGTTCAGCAGCACCTGGGAAAGCCGCCGCTCGTCGCCATGCGCCGGCGGCAGGTTCGCCGCCAGATCGAGGCGCAAGGCGAGGCCCTTGGCGGTCGCGAGCGGCTCGACCGCGACATAGACGCCGCGCACCAATTCCTCCGCCGAGAAGTCGCCCGGCGACAGCGTGAGCTGGCCCGCCTCGATCTTCGACAGGTCGAGCACGTCGTTGATGAGGCCCAGAAGGTGCTTGCCGTTGGTCTCGACCCGCCCCAGCACCTCGCGCATCCGGGGCGGCGTCGCGCCGTAGATATCGTCGAGGATCAGCTCGGTATATCCCAGGATCGCGTTCAAGGGCGTGCGCAGCTCGTGGCTCATATTGGCGAGGAATTGCGACTTGTGCCGGCTCGCGATCTCGAGCTCGCGACTCTTCTCCCCGATCTCGCCGAAGAGCCGTGCATTCTCGATCGCGATCACGGATTGCGCCGCGAACAGCGTCAGAAGCTCGATGGTGCGCGGCATGAAGGCACCAGCCGCGCGGCGCCGCACCACGAGCGCGCCCACCGCGCGGTCCGGCCGCAGCAGCGGAATGACGAGAACGGCATGGAACCCCGCCTCGATCACAAGGTCGATGAGCGGGTTCGCGGGCTCTTCCGTCAGATCCGCGATTTGCACCGGGGCCCGCCGCGCCGCCGCCTCGCGCAGCGCGGCACCGCCCGTCGCTTCCTGCTGATCCGAGATCGTCTCGATCATCGGCGCGTCCATGCCGTGCGTGGCGCGCGGGCGGTACTCGTTGGCACCGCCGTCGAAGACGTAGAGGGCGCCCGCCTCGGTATGCGAAAGCCGCGCCGCGTTCGCGACGATGGTGGCGAGCACCGCGTTAAGATCGAGCGACGAGTTGACCGCCTGCATCACCTCGCCCAGCGCCTTCAACTCGTCGACCGAGCGCGCGAGCTCATTGGTCCGCGCGCGCAGCTCCGACAAGAGCCGCGCGTTCTCGATCGCGATCACCGCCTGCGCGGCGAAGCCGCGCATCAGCTCGAGCTCGTTTTCGTCAAACGGCTGGCGCGGGTCGCGAATGACCGACATCACGCCGATCGCCTCGCCCTCGCGCGCCAAGGGCGTGAACGCGACCCATTGCGCCGGCCCATCGAACCCCCTCTTGCGCATCTCGGCCATCGCGCGTAAGCCGCTGCTGTCGCCTTGCCACTGGCGATTTTCGCGAAAGCATCGGGCCGCTTCGTAATTGCTGTCGGCGGGCATGTCCGCGGCGACTTCTCGCACGGCGTTCGCTTCGGGACCCGAAACGGCGACATACCGTAAGATGCCGTTTTCGACGCGCCGGATGCCCGCGCTTGAGGCGCCGAACATCCGCGCCGCCGTTTCCGCGATGGCGTCGAGCGCCCGCGTGGGATCGCCCGGGGTCGACGCGATGACACGGAGGACATCCGCCGTCGCCGTTTGACGCTCCAGGCTCTGGCGCAACTCCGACAAGAGCCGCGCGTTCTCGATGGCGATGACGGCCTGCTTGGCGAAATTCTCGACGAGCTCGACTTGTTCGTCGCTGAAGGGGCGTACTTCCTTGCGCCAGACTGCGACGACGCCAACGACCGCTTCCTCCCTCACCATCGGAACAAAGCACAAGGAACGCATCCCGAATTCATTGACCATGGCGACGATCAACGGATTCTCGTTGAGGTATCCGGGGCCGGTTCTGCAATCCGCCAATTGACCCGACACTTTGTTGGCGAGAACCTGGGCAAAGAAGGAATCGGGGGCGATCGGAACGGGTCCGGGTGGAAATCTATCCAAAAGGCTACGCCCAATGCCCCTGAAGGCGCCGAGATGGATGCCGTCCTCGCGCAACCGAAACACGAATCCCAATTGCGCCTCGCAAATGCGGAGTGCGTTGTCGAGCAGCGACTCGAAGACCGGTTGCAACTCGCCGGGCGATGACGAGATCACGCCAAGCACCTCGGCCGTCGCGGTTTGGCGGTCCAGGGAATCCCGCAGCTCGGTCAACAGCCGCGCGTTCTCGATCGCGATGACGGCTTGTGCGGCAAAATTCTCGACCAGCTCGATCTGGCTGTCGGTGAAGGGGCGGACCTCCTGGCGCCATAGGTTGAGCACGCCCACCAGCTCGTCTTCCTTGAGCATCGGGACGTAAAGCGCGGTACGGGAGCCGCCGAGTTCGACGCCGGCAACAGAATTGGGATTCCGGTTGAGATACCCCTCGGAAAGACGCGCGTCGTCGACGTGGATGGATTTTTTAGCCGCCCTCATCTGGTCGAGCATCGTTCCCGAGCCGCCGGTGTTCGGGCGGTTCCTGCGGAATTCGGCGAACGCCTCGGGCACGCCCCGATCCGCCACCGGGATGACCTCGCCCCGCTCCCATCGATAGATGAGGCCGCAGGGCGCTTCGCAGAGCCGCATCGCGTTGGCAAGCATCGTGTGGAAGACCGGCGCGAGGTTGCCCGGCGAGGACGAGATCACGCCCAACACCTCCGCCGTCGCGGTCTGCCGGTCGAGGCTTTCGCGAAGCTCGGTCAAGAGCCGCGCGTTCTCGATCGCGATCACGGCCTGCGCCGCGAAATTCTCGACGAGCGCGATCTCCTTGTCGCTGAAGGCGCGGAGCTCTTGGCGGTAAAGCGAGATCGCGCCGGCCAGCTCCTCCTCCTTGAGCATGGGGACGACGAGCATCGATTTTACGCCGGACTCGGCTACAGATGCGAAGCCGCCCGCCTCGCCGACTTGCTCCAGGTAGGCCGGCAGATCGGGAATATGAACCGTATTTCGTGTCTGCGACACGTGACCCAGGCCCGTCTCCGGAAGCGCCTGGAACGGCATAGTCGTGGGCGCCGGGGAAAAACTCGCCGGCATACCCGCCGTCGTCGCCAGCCTCCAGCCATCGTCGTTGTGCAGATAAAGCGTGCCGCCAAACGTCTCGCAGAGCCGCGTGGCGTGGTCCAGCATCGCCTGGAACACCGGTTGCACTTGACCCGGCGACGCCGAGATGACCGCCAGCACCTCGCTCGTCGCGGTCTGCTGATCCAAGGATTCGCGCAGTTCGCTCAAGAGCCGCGCATTCTCGATCGCGATCACCGCTTGCGCCGCGAAATTCTCGATCAGCTCGATCTGTTTATCCTCGAATGGGCGGACCTCGCGGCGGAAGATCTGGATGATCCCGACAAGCTGATCTTCCTTGACCATAGGCACGAACAGCGACGTCCGAATTCCGCCCAGCGCGACGCCGGCCCGGGGCGCAGGGTCGCCTCTCGCAAAGGCCGTCACCTCCATCGTGTCGGGCACGTGTATCGTCTGTGGCGCGGCCACGATCCGCGCGAAGGCGGTATCCGGCCCGGGATTGAAGTCCGGGCTCCTCAAGAACGCCTCGTAGGCCGGCGGCGCGCCCCGCGTGGCGGCCGTGACGAAGCGGCCATCCTGAATCCGGTAGATCGCTCCGGTGTCGGCCTCGCAAAGCCGCGTCGCGTGGTCAAGGAGCTTATCGAACACAGGCGCAAGTTCGCCGGGCGACCCGGATATGACCTGCAGAACCTCCCGCATGCCGGTCTGCCGGTCGAGGCTCTCGCGAAGCTCGCCGAAAAGCCGCGCGCTCTCGATCGCGATCACGGCCTGATCGGCGAAGGTGGTGACGAGCTGCACCTCGCGCTCGGAATAGGGCTCGGTTGTGCTGCGCGCGAGGCCGATGACGCCGATCACGGTTCCCTCGCGCAGGAGCGGCACGCCCAGCATGGCGCGGGCGTTGTTGATGCGGGCGGCCTCTTTCGCCTCGTAGAGCGGATCGGTCCAGGCATCGGCGATCTGAACCGACCGCCCTTCGAGCGCGACCCTTCCGACGAGCGAGCCTGCGCCGGGCCGGATCGGGTTCTCCTGCTCGATCCGGATATAGTCGTCTTTGAGCCCGTGGCCCGCGGCCCAGCGGAAGACCTCGCCGTCATGGCGGAAGATGACGCCGTACTCGCCGCGGCAAAGCCGCACCGCGGCCGTGACCGCGGTCTGCAGCACGGCGTCGAGATCGATCGCCGACCGGCTCATCACTTTCAGCACGTCGCCGGTCGCGGTCTGGGCGTCGAGCGCGTCGGCGAGGTCGTGATCGCGCGCCGCCAGCTCTTGCTTGAGCCGCGCGTTCTCGATCGCGAGCGCGGCCTCGGCGGCGAATCCCTCGACCTCGGCGATCTGCCGTGGCGTGAACGGCCTCACGTCGCGGCGATAAAGCGCGATCTCGCCGACCGCCGCACCCGCTTCCATCAGCGGCACCACGGCCGCGCTGTGCGCCCCGCCCAGTTCGACGGTGGCAACGGCGTGCGGCTGCCCCGCGGCGTAGGCGGGCGTGATGGCGAGGTCCGTCTCGCGCAGCGGCCGGTGCCCTTTGCCGACCGGCGGTTCGGGCGCCGGCAGGGCCGGATGCTCGGCCAGGAAATCCGCAAGCGCCGGCGGGGCGCCGTGGTTCGCCACCGGGCGCAAGACACCGCCCTCGCGCCGCCGCAGGATGGCGAAATCGGCCTGCGCCAGGCCCGCGGCACCGGCGAGCATCGCCTCGAACACGGGCTGCGTCCCGCCCGGCGATTGGGCCGCGGCGCGCAGCAGAAGGGTCTTCGCCGCCTGGCGTTCGTCCGACAGGCGCAGCTCGCCCATGATCCGCGCATTCTCGATCGCGATCGTCCCTTGCGCCGCCAGCGCTTCGACGAGCGCGATCTGACGGTCCGTGAACGGCCGCACCTCGTAGCGGAAGATCTGAACGACGCCGACCAGCGCGCCATCCTTCACCATCGGCACGAACAGCGAGGTGCGGATGCCGCCAAGCGCCGCCGCTTCGCCCGCGCGCGGGCCCGAAGCCGTCATGGCGTCCGGCAGGTGGATGGTCTTCTTCTCCGCCGCGATCTCGGCGAAGACCTGGCGCATGCCACGCCGGACCGGCGCCTGGCGCAGGATGTCGCCAAGCGCCGGCGAAACGCCACGGGTCGCGACCGCCCGGTATGTGGCATCCTCGTAGCGGAACACGACGCCGGTGCCCGCTTCGCAGAGGCGGGTCGCGTTCTCGAGCATGGTGTCGAACACCGGTTCGAGATTGCCGGCGGAAGACGAGATCGCGCCCACCATCTCCGCGGTTGCCGCCTCGCGCTCGTGGGATTCCTGGAGGTCCGACACGAGCCGCGCGCTGTCGAGCGCGATCACCGCCTGCGCCGCGAAATTCTCGACGAGCGCCACCTGCTCGTCCATGAAAGGGCCCGACTGCGCGCGGAAGATCACGATCGCGCCGATCAGCTCGCCGTCCTTGAGCATCGGCACGGCAAGCGCGGTGCGGATGCCCTCGCCGGCGGCGAAGAGAGGGAACGAGTCGCCGCGGGCGAGCGAGCCTGCGCCTTGCAGATCCTCGACCTGCACCGTGCGCTGCAACGCCGCGAGCCGTCCCAGCATCGTATCCTGGCCCGGGCGGCGGGCGATCCGTGCCGCGACCTCTTCGTATTCCGGCGAGAGCGCCAATGTCGCCGCGAGCCGGAACCCGTCGCCGTCGCGCACGCAAAGCCAGCCCATATGCGCGGCGCAAATCCGGAGCGCGTTCTCGAGCATCGCCGCGAACGCCGGATCGATCTCCCCCGGCGATGACGAGATGACATTGAGGACCTCGGCGGTCGCGATCTGGCGATCGAGCGACTGGCGCAGCTCGGTCAAAAGCCGCGCATTGTCGATCGCGATGACCGCCTGAGCCGCGAAGGTCTCGACGAGACCGATCTCGGTGTCGGTGAAAGCGTGGACGGTCTGGCGCGCGACCGCAAAGGCGCCGATCACGTCCCCATCCTTCAACAGCGGGACGAAGAGCTGCGTGCGCAGCGCGGGTTCCTCGGCATCGGCAGGGGACGCCGCGTCGCCGTCCGCCACTTCGTCGGCGCTCGTCTCGACGAGATGGATCGGCCGCTGTTCCCGCATCATCCGGCCGAGGCCCGTGTCGGGACCGGGCGCCGCGCCGGCCGCGACCGACTGCACGAGGTCCAGCGGCCAGCCCTTGTGCGCGTAAAGCCGGACCTTGCCGCCCTCGAGCCGCAACAGCCCGCCGCGCTCGGCCGCGCAGATGCGCATCGCGTGATCGAGCATCGCGTCGAACGCCGGCTCGAGCGCGCCCGCCGAGGACGAGATCACACCCAGCACGTCCGACGACGCGGCCTGCCGCTCGATCGCCACGCGCAGCTCCTTCAAGAGCCGCGCGTTCTCGATCGCGACCAGCGCCTGCTCGGCGAAATTGGCGACGAGCGCCATCTGCTCGTCGGAGAAGGTGAGCTTCTCGCGGCGGTGGATGTGGATCGCGCCGATAAGCTCGGGCCCGCGGAACATCGGCACGAAGAGGCCGGTGTGCGTGGCGCCGCGCGCGCCCAGGGCAACGCGCAGGCGATACCGCTCGGCATCCTCCCATTCGGCCGCCCGTTCCTCGATCTGGATCGGGCCCCGGGCCTCGATCATGCGCTGATAAGTGGGGCCTGGTTCGAACCCGTCGCGCGGATGGATGCGGAGCCGCTCGGACACGCCGATATGCGCGATCGGCTTGAAGCGCGTGGCGTCGCGCAGGAAAAGCCAGCCTTCGGCCGCGCCGCAGAGTTGGACCGCATGCGCCAGGATCGTCCTGAAGACGGGCGCCAGATCGTCCGGCGAAGACGCGATGACGCGCATCACGTCGGACGTCGCGGCCTCGCGCGCCAGCGCCTCGTCGCGCTCGGTCCGGGCCGCGAACGGCGCAAGCAGGGTCAAGGCGCGGCGCGCGATGATGCCGAAGCTCATCGCCACCGACCCACCCCTCGCCCTTGCGCCAAGGGCCTTTCCATGGCTCCCCTCCGGCCGGCATTCTATCACGGAATGTTAATAGTCGGCGAACGGCGGGGGCTCGCCCCTCCCCCTTGCGCGCGTGCAAGGCGCGGGGCATAGCTACCGCAAGCTTTGTCTTCCGGCCGATGCGAGAGGATCGTTGCGATGGCGAATGCGTTGAACATGCGGCTTCTTGCGCAGAACGAGCTGCAGGGATTTGGCGGGCTCGGCGAGGGGATGAGCCTGCAGCTCGCCAAGGACGGACGCCGCATCCTGTGGCTCGCGCACGAATCGGCGCCCAAGAACTTCACCGGCGTCGATGTGAGCGACCTCAAGAACCCCAAGGTCGTGGTGCAGACGGACCTCGTCCATCGCCAGATGCGGTCGAATTCGCTCGAAGTGTGCGGCGACATCATGGCGGTCGCCTATCAGACCCAGAAGCAAGGCGCCGAGCCCGCCGGCATCGAGCTCTTCGACATCTCGAAGCCCGAGACGCCGCGCTCGATCACCCTCTTCGATTGCTCGGGACCGCATTCGCGCGGCGTGCATCAGGTCTGGTTCATCGATGGCGAGACGATCCATTTCTCGGGCGGCGCGCGCGATTTCGTGCCGCGCAACGACAAGGACGATCAGTTCTATCGCGCCATCGACGTGCGCAACCCGTCGAAGCCGCAAGAGATCTGCCGCTGGTGGTATCCGGGCGTGCGCGAAGGCGACGACGCGCCGCCGCCGCCCCGCCATCCGCAATTCGACGGCGGTTTCCGCACCCACAACACCAACGTCTATCCCGAACGGCCGGACCGGGCCTATCTCGCCTATATCGATGGCGGCGTGATCATCCTCGACATCGCCGACAAGGCGAAGCCCAAGGTGGTCGGCCGGTGGAATCCGCATCCGCCCTTCCCCGGCTTTTCCCATACCTCGATGCCGCTCTTCGACCGCGACCTCTTGGTCGTGAGCGACGAGGCGATCCGCGACAAGGCCGGCGACTGGCCGAAGCTCGTGTGGATCCTCGACATGCGGCGCGAGGACAATCTGGTGCCGGTCTCGACCTTGCCTTTGCCGATCGAGGCGCATCGCAATCTTGGCGGACGCTTTGGCGCGCACAACATGCACGAGAACCGGCCGGGCCCGGCGTTCCGCTCCTCGACCCTCGTGTTCGGCACCTATTTCAACGGCGGCGTGCGTGTCCATGACATCTCGGACCCGCTTCAGCCCAAGGAAGTGGCCTATTACGTGCCCGATCCGCCGCGCGGCTCGCCTTTCCCGGCGGCGCAGATCAACGACGTCTATGTCGACGAGAACGAAGTGGTCTATTGCGTCGACCGCTTCACCGGCGGCCTCTACGTGCTGGAGATGACGTTGTAGGATCGCGAGTTACGGGTCTTCGGCCCGGGGCGGGGCGTCGGTCCAGGGATTGAACACGGAGGCGCGCGCCCGCAGATAGTCTCGCGCATCGCGCGTGACGATCGACATGCCGTGATGGAGCGCGGTCGCGGCAATGATAAGATCGGGCTGCGAGAATGTGTGTCCGGCCTTGCGGCCCTCCTCGACGAGGAGACGGCATTTCACCATGACGTCCTCGCTGATCGGCAGGACCCTCCCTTCGAACATCGGCCGCACCTTGTGACTGAGCCAGTCCTGAAGGTCACTGCGCCACGCCGGGTCCGTGACGATCTCGATGCCGAAACGCAGCTCGGCAATCGTGACGGCGCTGACGAAAAGGCGGCCAAGAGGTTCAGCCGCGATGAACCGCACGACCTTGCGCTCGGGTCGGCGTTTTCGCAGTTCCGAAAGGATGTTTGTGTCGAGTAGCCAATTCGTCACAGCGTGACGTCGCGAACCGACATTGGCATACGCCGCGGCTCGATTTCCACATCGCGATGCGGCGAAGATTGGAGCGCCGCGACGAGGGCCTTGCCCGTCCTATCGCCTTCGAGGCGACGGAACTCCTCGGCCGAGATGACCACAACCTCCTCGCGCCCATGGATCGTGACATGCTGCGGCCCGTCACCCTTTGCGCGGCGCACCAGCTCGCTGAACCGCGCTTTCGCAAGCTGCAACGGCCAGCGGCGCGGCAGGTCGCTGGTATTTTGGCGCCGTGAGCGTGATCGACCGGCCATCGAGGATTCCTTACTTCTGGTCCATCCGACTAGAATATCGTGTCACCTCAGTGCAGACAATCAAGGCTTTCGCCGAGCGCGTCGGCGCCGAAGGGGCTCGCGGGCAGGATCACGCCGTCCCAGAAACGCTGAAATTCCATGGGCAGCACGCGCGCGAGGAACGGCGCGCCGTCGCGTAGAAGCTCGGCCGCCGGCAGCCGCACGATCGCCACGCCGGCCGACGCAAGGCGGGCAAGCTCGTCCTGGCGCTGACGGCGCGGGCTGGCGCTTCCCAAAAGCTCGATCGCGACGATCCGCGCACCGGTCCAGAACGCGACATCGGCGCGCACCGAGGCACCCCCATCGGGCCGCACATGCGCCTGCGGCAAAGGGCGCAGCGCCGAAAAGCTCCAATCCGCGGGCGCGAAGAGCCCGCCCGAACGGGCCGAAAGGGCCGCGATCGCCTTCGAATTGTCGGCGATCGCCGCGGCGATGTGCGCGAAATAGGCGTCAAGGAAGCTCCGCGCCGGCTTGTCCCAGGGTCCGCATTGCGTCGCGAGATGATCCCGCAGCAACGCGAGACGCGCCTCGATCGTCGCGTTGCCGATGAGGTCGGGCGGCTCGGCAAAGGGATAGGGTCCGTGCGACAGCCTGAGCGGCGTGCCTTCGGCGAGCGCCACGTCCGGCGCGCCGGGTCCTGCTTGCGCGCTGCCATAAGAGATCCGAACCGCGATCGATGCCGCCATGGTTGGGGTCTTACCGGGTGCGAGCGCCGTGTGATAGCCTGCGTCCTCGTGACAGGCGGAACCGGACGGCGGGCGGGACGAGTGGTGTCAGCGATCGTGCTCGTGCTGTTGCTGCCGGTGATTGTCAGCGCCTGCATGCTGAGCCGCGACGGCTCCATCCCCTGGTACAAGGCGAGCCGCGAGCCGACCGGGATGGCGCCCGATCCCGCGACGACACGAGAGGCCGTGATCCAAGTCTATGCCGCGCGCGCGGTCGCCTGGCGCGGCGTCGTGGCAGTCCATACCTGGTTCGCGGTGAAGCCCACCGGCGCGCCCAAATACACCCGCTATGAAGTGGTGGGCTTCGGCGTCGCCGAAGGCGCGCCCTCGGTGCGGGTCGACCGTACCGGACCCGACAATTACTGGTTCGGCGACAAGCCGCAGCTTCTGCTCGACCGGCGCGGCGCGGGCGTCGACGCGCTGATCGACAAGGTGCGCGCGGCGATCGCAGCCTATCCCTATCCGCATGAGTACCGGGCGTGGCCCGGCCCCAACAGCAACACCTTCACCGCCTATGTCGCGCGCGCGGTGCCGGAGCTGCACCTGGCGCTTCCCTCGATCGCGATCGGCAAGGACTATCTGCCGGACGGCGCCCTCATCGCCGAGGCGCCCAGCGGCACCGGCTGGCAGCTCTCGCTGTGGGGCGTCGTCGGCATCCTGGCGGCGCGCGCCGAAGGGATCGAGCTCAACCTGCTCGGCCTCAATCTCGGGGTCGATGTCGCGAGGCCCGCGCTCCTTCTTCCCGGCATCGGCCGGGTCGGCATGGCGCGCGAGCCCACCGCCTGACTACCAGAACGGCTTGTCGTCGCGGAAGCGGCGGACATGCTTCAGCATCCGCGTCTCGGCCTCGGCGAGGCCGCGATCGTGCCAGCCGATGACGATGCCACCGGCGCGTTCGAGCGTTGCGTGGCCATTGCCGAGCTCCGCCACCAGCGCCTTCGCCGCGTGTATGTCGCTCGCATAGCCCAGATCGTCCTGGAGCGGCCGGACCCGCGACATGAAGCGCGCGACCTTGTGCTCGTCATAGATGCCGTCGAGGAACTCGGTCGCATAGCGCAGATGCTTCAGCGCGATGCGCAGCTTGTGGCGTTGCGGCGGCGCCAGCTCCGGGAAGCGCTTTGCCCGCCGGCGCGCCTTGCGGAACAAACGCCGCAACAGCGCGGGCGCCACGTCGGATAGCGGCTCGACCAGGCGCGCCGATTTCTCCGACACCGGCTGGTCGCGCCACGCGCGCGCCTCGAACCAGCGCGCGA
>DATJLY010000224.1:0-10076 GCA_035509095.1 Allostellaceae bacterium
GGCATCGGCGTCGACGTCGCCGCTCAACGCGACCGCGCTTCCCGCGCCCACGGCCGCCGACTCGGCGATCCGCCCGGTCGCGGCGCCGGCGCCCATCGTCTCGGCGGCGCCCGGCTTGCGGCCGCTTTCGGCGTCGGCCGAAAAGCTTTCGAGGAGGCGCGGCGTGCCGGCTTCGGCGTAATAGACGTCGGCGCGTGCCGTCACCGAGCTTTGGCCGGCGCCAAGTCCGACGAGCGTGCGCCGCGTCTTGTTGCCTTCGTCGATCGACAGGATCGCGCCGCTGACGATCACCCGTCCGCCCGCGCCTTGCGCCGACGGCTCGGCCGCCGCAACGGCGGGCAGGCCGAGCTTGCCGATCTCGGCGATCAGCACGCGCGTGATCGCCGCGGTGACCTTGCGATCGGCGGCGGCCTGCGCCGCCGCTTCGGACGTGCCGCTCACCCCGTTGCGCAGGCGCGCGATGATGCCGCGATCGGTTTGGACGACGTCGGGCGTCGCGACGAAATCCTCGACCACGACGAGGGCCGGTCGCGGCAGTTGCGCGCCGCCATAGGTTGCCACCGGCTCGACCCGGGCCGGCGCGCAGGCCGCCAAGGCCAACGCCAGGCCAAATGCCGCGATTGCCTTCATCCGAGCATTCCTTTCCCCGGTTCAGAGTGTCTTACGTCGGGCGCGCGGCCGCAATGGGTCGGGCATGCTCGCGGCTTGAGCGGGAATGACGGGAAGGCTATGCCGGGGCAGGCGGCGCAAGCTGGGAGGCATTATGGCAACGGGGTCAACCGCGGTCACGGTCGCGGGCGTGCGGATCGAGATGGTCGAGCGCGGGACGGGGCGGCCGCTGCTCTTCCTTCATCCCGCCATTGGCATCGACCCCGCGGCGCCGGTTCTCGACGCTCTTGCCGCCAAGGCGCGCGTGATCGCGCCGTCTCATCCGGGCTTCGGCGGGTCGGACCAGCCCAAGGACATGAACACGGTCGACGACCTTGCCTATTTCTATCTCGATCTTCTCGAGGCGCTCGAGATCAAGAATGCGATCCTGGTAGGCGTGTCGTTCGGCGGCTGGATCGCGGCCGAGATCGCGATCAAATCGACCGAGCGGATCGGCCATCTCGTGCTTGCCGACCCAGTCGGAATCAAGGTCGGCGACCGCGAGACGCGCGACATCGCCGACATTTTCGCGATGACCGAGCCGCAATTCAACGAGCGCGCCTATTTCGACCCGGCAGCCGCCAAGCGCGACTATCCCGCGATGGCGGAGGCCGATCTCGTGGCGATCGCCCGCAACCGCGAGGCCACGGCGCGCTATGCCTGGACGCCCTATATGCACGATCCAAAGCTGAAGGGCAGGCTGCATCGCATTGGCGTGCCTACGCTCGTGCTGTGGGGCGCGGCCGACCGCATCGTCACACCGGATTATGGCCGCGCCTATGCCGCCGCGATTCCGGGCGCGCGCTTTGCCGAGATCGCGCGGGCAGGACATTTCCCGCATCTCGAAGCGGCCGATGATTTTTCCGCGCGCGTGCTCGCGTTCGCCGCGGGCCGGGATTGAGGAGAAAGCCATGAAAGTCTTCCACTTCACCGAGCAGCCTTATCCCGACGCCTGGGACCAGCATCAGGGGTCGTTGCGCGTGGTGCTGCCCAACCGCGTGCTCGACCCCGCCATCGCGGCCGAGCGGTTCCATCGCTACTACGATGAATGGAAGCTCGCGGACGAGCTGGGCTTCGACATCATGGTCAACGAGCACCATTCGACCGCGACTTGCATGGCGTCGACCGTGATCGTCACGCTGTCGATCCTTGCGCGCGAGACGAAGCGTGCCCGCATTCTCGTGCTGGGCTATCCGATCGCGCATCGGCCGGATCCGCTGCGCTGCGCCGAGGAGCTTGCGACAATCGACGTGGTCTCGCGCGGGCGACTCGAGATGGGATTCGTCAAAGGCGTGCCTTACGAGATCCCGGTCGCCAACACCAACCCGGTCTTCATCATGGAGCGGTTCTGGGAGGCGCATGACTTCATCATCAAGGCGATGACGAGCCATGACGGCCCCTTCAACTGGGAAGGTCAGTATTTCCATTACCGCAACGTCAATATCTGGCCGCGCCCGTTTCAGCAGCCGCATCCGCCGGTGTGGAGCACGACCAGCAGCCGCGGCAATGCCCGCGTGCTGGGCGAGAAGGGCTATGTGATCGCGACCCTGGGCAGCGGCTACAACACGCGTGCGCTCTATGACGCCTATCGCGAGGGATGGCATTCGAAGGGACGGCGCGAGCCGCCGCCCGCGGACCGGTTCGCCTATCTGGCGCTCGTGGCGATCGCGCGAGACGAGGCCGAAGCGCGCCGGCGCGCCGAGCTGGTCGCGGGATATCCGCGCACCTCGTCGATCGTCTCTCCACCCTTCCGCAATCCGCCGGGCTTCGTGTCGGTCGCCGACAACGCGCGGCTCCTGCAAGGGAAGACGCCGCCGCGCAGCTTTACCAAAGACGGCAAGGTCGTGAACATGGCGAGCGCGAGCGTGCAGGAGCTGACCGATGCCGCCATCATGTTCTGCGGCACGCCCGATCAGGTCTATGCCCAGATCGTCGATTTCACCCAGCACGCGGGCGGGCTCGGCAATCTGCTGATGATGGGACAGGCAGGCCATCTCTCGCATGCGGACACGGTCGACAGCCTGACTTTGTTCGCGCGCGAGGTGATGCCGCGCTTGGCCCAATTCAAGCAGCCGGTTGCGGCATGACCATCCTCGGCTATGACCATGTCCAGCTCGCCATGCCCGCGGGCGGCGAGGATCGCGCGCGGGCCTTTTACGGCGGCGTGTTGGGGCTTGCCGAAGACCCCAAGCCGCCCGAGCTCGCGGCCCGCGGCGGCGTGTGGTTCAGCGCGGGCGGCACGCATCTTCATCTCGGTGTCGAGGCCGAGTTCCGACCGGCGCGCAAAGCGCATCCGGCGATCCTGGTGCGCGGGCTCGACCGCTATGTCGAACGAGCCAAGGCGGTCGGATGCCGCATCGTCGATGACGACCCGCTGCCGGGCTTTGCCCGCGTGTTCCTCGATGATCCGTTCGGCAACCGGCTCGAGCTGATGGAGCGGCGGCCCTAAAGAAAAAACCCCTCGCCAAGGGCGAGGGGTTTTGTCGCGACGGGTGCGTTGGCACCCGGCGTCTTAGTCTCAGGGCATGATGATCTCGACGCGGCGGTTCTGCGGCTCGCGCACGCCGTCCGGCGTCGGTACGCGCAGGTCCGTCTTGCCCTTGCCCTGCACATCCATTGCATCGACGGGCACGCCCTTGCCCCTCAGATAGTTGCGGACGGAGTCGGCGCGCCGCACCGACAGGGCGAGATTGTAGGCCGCCGTGCCAACCGTGTCGGTGTAGCCCGTGACCGAAATCTTGACCGTCTTGTTCTGCATGTACGCCGCGGCCGCCTCGTCGAGGATCTGGCGAGCGGCGGCGGTGAGCGACGACTTGTCAAAGTCGAAATAGACGATGAACTCGTTGCGCGCGCCGGCAGGCGGCGGCGGGGGCGGCGGCGCTTCTGCAGCCGCGGGAGCGGGCGGCGGCGGGGGCGCCGCGACCGCGCCCAGCGACCAGGTCAGGGCCACCATGATGCTGTGGGACTGATAGTCGCTGGTGTTGAGAGTGCCGTTCGAGCTGTCCTTGAAGGACGGGCTGAACCCGTTGATGAACCGATATTCGAGCGAGATCGACCGCACCGGATCGAAGTCGTAGCGCAGGCCGACGATGCCTTGGATCGCCGGGACGGCGTCGTTCGTGTTGGGCGCGGAGATCGGCGCCCCTGCGTTGCCGGTGATGCTGTTGAGCCGCACGATCGCGGCACCCACGCCGGCGCCGACATAAGGCGTCAAATTCGCCATCGGCATCCATGGCAGGTCGTAGGTCGCGTTGATCATGTCGGCCAGCGACGTGACGTTGCCGGCATGACCGAACTGGCTGCCCGAGGCCACCGGAAGGACGCCCGGGTTGGTCAGGCTGAGCCCGTCAACGCCGTTGTTGCGGTAGTCGGTGTTGATCTCGAAGTGCCAGGGGCCCATTTTGTAGCCCAAAGCACCACCGATGATGAACCCTTCGGCATTGTTCTCGGTGCCGGCGAGCCCATGCGAACCGGTGAAGGTCAAATCCTCCAGGTGGTTCCAGCCGCCTTCGATCCGGACGTACGGGCCGTCAAGCTGGATTGACTGCGCCTGTGCGCCCGTCCACCCCACAAAGCACGATGCGAGCGCAGCCGCAGCGACACGCCCGATTCTCATGATCCCCTCCTGGAACTATTCTACCCGCCACACCTTGTTAATCAGTCATACCCGCAAGAATCGATCGCCGCAAGCAAGTTACCGTCTAACGCCCGATTTGAGCGCCGGATTGTGGCCTTGAGGACACTGATCATTACGGGTCGATTAACATCGGGTAGCCGCCGCTTACTGTCCCTTGGGGCCCGGTCGCCGGCCCTGCGCTTCGGCGCCTTTTCATGGCGCGACGCGCGCGGCATACTCCGCTTCTCCAGCGCTTCCTTTGCCAGCAGGACAGGGTGGATCGGGATAAGACGCAGGCTTATCGCGCGGCGGGCGTCGATATCGATGCCGGCAACGCCCTGGTCGAGGCTCTGAAGCCTTTGGCCCGCGCCACGGCGCGCGCGGGCAGCGATGCGGGGCTGGGCGGGTTCGGCGCCCTTTTCGACCTCAAGGCGGCCGGCTACAAAGACCCGATCCTGGTCGCCACCACCGACGGCGTCGGTACCAAGCTCCGCATCGCGATCGAGACCGGACGGCACGAAACAGTTGGGATCGACCTCGTCGCCATGAGCGTCAACGACTTGGTGGTTCAGGGTGCCGAGCCGTTGTTTTTCCTCGATTATTTCGCGACCGGACGGCTCGACGTCGGCGCCGCGAGCCGCGTCGTCGCCGGGATCGCCGAGGCCTGCCGGGCGGTCGGCTGCGCGCTCATCGGCGGCGAGACCGCCGAGATGCCGGGCTTTTACGGCGCCGGCGATTATGACTTGGCCGGCTTCGCGGTGGGGGCGGTCGAGCGCGGGCACGTGATCGACGGCCGGGAGGTGGCGGCGGGCGATATCGTGCTCGGCCTCGCATCGAGCGGGCTCCATTCCAACGGATTCTCGCTGGTGCGTCACCTGGTTGCGGATCAAGCGCTGCGCTGGGACGATCCGGCGCCGTTCGCGCTGGGCCGGACCTTGGCGGAGGCGCTGTTGGAACCCACCCGGCTTTACGTGAAAAGCTGCCGCGCCGCGATCGCCGCGGGCGGGGTCAAGGCGCTTGCCCACATCACGGGCGGCGGGCTTCTGGAGAATATCCCGCGCGTGTTGCCGGCGGGGCTTGCGGCCGAGATCGACGCGCGGCGCTGGCCCTTGCCGGCGGTGTTCGCGTGGCTTGCCGAGCGGGCGCGCATACCGGCGTCCGAGCTCGCGCGCACCTTCAATTGCGGCATCGGCATGATGGTGGTCGTGGCGCCCGGGGACCAGGATCGTATCGCCCGCATCCTGACCGAGGCCGGCGAGCGCGTCTTTGCCATCGGCACGATCGGCGCGGGCGCCGGCGTGCGGCTCGTCGGCACGGAGACCGCGTGGCCCGGCTGAAGGTCGCGGTCCTCATTTCCGGCCGCGGCTCGAATCTCGCCTCCTTGATCGAGGCGTGCGCCGCGCCTGCCTTCCCGGCCGAGATCCGGCTCGTCCTTTCGAACCGTGCCGACGCCGCGGGGCTCGCGCACGCCGCGCGCGCCGCTATCCCGAGCGCGGTGATCCCGCACCGCGACTTCGCCTCGCGCGAGACGTTCGACGGCGCGCTCGATCGCACGCTCCAGGCGGCGGGGATCGAGCTTGTCTGTCTTGCGGGGTTCATGCGCCTGCTGACGCCCGATTTCGTCGCACGCTGGCGCGATCGACTCATCAACATCCATCCCTCGCTGCTGCCGGCCTTCCGCGGTCTCGACACGCATGCGCGCGCGCTCGCGGCGGGCGTGCGGTTTGCCGGCTGCACCGTGCATTTCGTGCGGCCCGAGATGGACGAGGGCCCGATCATCGTGCAGGCCGCGGTGCCGGTGCTGCCGGGGGATGATGCCGAGCGGCTCTCCGCGCGCGTGCTCGAAGCCGAGCACCAGGCCTATCCGCTGGCGCTGCGTCTCGTGGCCGAGGGCAAGGTCCGCGTCGACGGCGACCGCGCCGAGATTGCCGGCATCGCCGCGGCGCCGCCGAGCATCTTCAATCCGCCGCGCGAGACTTGCCAATGAGGCCGGATCGGCTATGGTGCGGCCGCTTCAGGCGGGGACCGACGTGACATGGCTGTGAACGACGATTATGAGCGCCATTTGCAAGGCTGGCTCGGCTTCGGCCGGCTGTTGCGCTGGGCGGTCACCGGGATCATCGTGATCCTGATTCTGATGGCCTACTTCCTGCTTTAGTCAGGGCCAGATCTCGATCCCGGAAAAGAAGAACGCGATCTCGCCGGCGGCGTTCTCCGGCGAATCCGAGCCGTGCACGGAATTGGCCTCGATGTCCTCGGCGAAGTCGCGGCGAATCGTCCCCGCCGCGGCCTTCTTGGGATCGGTGGCGCCCATCACCTCGCGGTTGACGGCCACCGCATTCTCGCCTTCCAGCACCTGGGCCACGACCGGGCCCGAGATCATGAACGCCACCAGCCCGTCGAAGAACGGCCGCGCGCGGTGGACGCCATAGAACTGCTCCGCCTGCGCCTTGGTCAGTTGAAGGCGCTTTTGCGCGACGACGCGAAGCCCGCGCTCCTCGAACCGGGCGTTGATCTTGCCGGTCAGATTGCGCCGCGTCGCGTCCGGCTTGATGATCGACAACGTGCGTTCGGTGGCCATGATCGGGCTTATAGCCGGCGCATCCCACGCCATCAACCGCCGGAGCGCTTTTCCCAGCCGGTCTCGGTCTGTTGCCAATAGACAAGAGTGTGGCCCGCGGCCTTGGCCTCGCGCCAGCGTTGCCGTGCCGATGCCAGCGCTTCCTCGTCATTGCCGTCGAACATGTCGCATACGCGGCCGAACCCTTGCTGCCGCGTCGAGCGCACGCCGTCGATCAGGACCAGCATCGTGGCGCCGTTGGGGTTCTCGTCCTCGGCGGTAAGGTACACGGGCTGTCGCGCAGGGTGCCCGTCGCGGCGCGTGCCATGCGGCAGGAAGCTGTCCTCGCGCCAGGTCCAGAGCAGCGCGTCGAGCGCCATCACGCGCTCTTCCGATCCCGCCATCACGACGATGCGATGGCCGCTCGCGAGGCCGCGTTCCAGAAGCTGCGGCAGCGCGCGTTCGAGCGGCATCGTCCGCAGATGATAGAACCCGACCTCGCTCATTCATCGTAATGGTCGGTGACGAAGCGGTCGAGGAGACGCACGCCGAACGCCGTCGCGCCCTTGGGCACGGTCGGCGCGTCCTTCTTCGACCAGGTCGTTCCGGCGATGTCGAGATGCGCCCACGTCACGCCGTTGACGAAGCGCTGCAGGAACTGGGCAGCGGTGATGCTGCCGGCCTCGCGCCCGCCGATGTTCTTCACGTCGGCGGCGTCGCTGTCCATCATCTTGTCGTAGCCGTCGGCCAAAGGCATGCGCCACAATTTCTCGCCCACCTGCTTGCCGGCCGCGAGGAGCCGATCGGCCAACTCGTCGTTGTTCGAGAAGAGGCCGGCATGCTCGCTGCCGAGCGCCACGATGATCGCGCCTGTCAAGGTCGCGAGGTCGATCATGATCTGCGGCTTGAAGCGCTGCTGGCAGTACCAGAGCGCATCGGCAAGAACGAGCCGGCCTTCGGCATCGGTGTTGAGCACCTCGACGGTCTGACCGGACATCGACACGACGATGTCGCCGGGGCGCTGGGCCGAGCCCGACGGCATGTTCTCGACCAGGCCCGCGATGCCGACCGCGTTCACCTTGGCCTTGCGGGCCGCGAGCGCGCGGATCAATCCGATCACGACGCCCGAGCCGGCCATGTCCCACTTCATGTCTTCCATGCCGCCCGCCGGCTTGATCGAGATGCCGCCGGTGTCGAACGTCACGCCTTTGCCGATGAAGGCGATCGGCGCCGGGTTCTTGGCCTTGCGGTTGCCGTGCCATTGCAGCACGACGAGGCGCGGCGGCCGCACGCTGCCCTGGCCGACGCCGAGGAGCGTGTTCATGCCGAGCTTCTTCATCTGAACCTCGTCGAGGATTTCGACCTCGACGCCGAACTTCTCGAGCGAGCGCGCCGCCGCCGCGAGCGTCTCGGGATAGATGACATTCGCGGGCTCGGAAATGAGGTCGCGGCTGAAGAACACCGCCTCGGCGATTTTCTCGAGCGGCTGGAACGCGCGCTTGGCGGCCGCCGGGTCCTCGATCTGGATCACGAGCTCCTCGAGCGAGGGCTTCTGCTCGGGCTTTTCCTTGGTCCGGTATTTGTCGAAGCGATAGGAGCGCAGCTTCGCGCCATAGGCGAAATCGGCCGCGATCGCCGCCTCGTCCGGCCCGGCGCGATCGATCATCACGGTTGCCATCGTCTCGCCCGCGCCATTGAGCTGCGCCAGGATCTGTCCGCCCCGATTCTGCCAGGCGCTGCGCTCGCCGCCGCCTTCCTTGCCGATGCCGTAAAGGAGCACGCGCGAGAGGTCGAGATGCGCCGGCGCCAGCACCGCGAGCGACTCCTCGCCGCGGCCCTTGAAGCGGCTTGCCCCCATGGCGCGGGTGAGCGCGCCGCCGCTTTCCTCGTCGAGCTGCTTCGCCGTCGCAAGAAGGGTGCGCTCGTCGCCAACCGGCACCACCACGGTTCCGCTGCGCGGCGGCCGCGGTTCCGCGAACGTGATCTTCATGGAAGACCTCTCTTCAGACAGGATTCGGGCGATAGGCAATGATGCCCGGGGAGTCAACCGCCGAGACGAAAAAGCTTGAATCGGGGCGTCTCGAAGACCGGAACCAGCCCGGGCCGGGGGACGACGTCGAACGGCCGCACGCCGGCAACGGCGACATAGTCATAATGCGCAAGGAGTCCCGCGACGCGAGGATCGAGCGTGCCATCGGCGCCAAGGGCGCGCCATAACAGGTCCGGCCCGGTTGCGACGGCAACGGCGCGCCTGTCCGGCGCGAACGCGATCGGCTGCTGCCCCGGAATGGCGAAGAGCGTGGGCACGAAAGCATCGCGCAGGGCGGCCGCGAGCACCGGCAAATGCACGAGCGGCGTCGCTGACACATTGGTCGCCTCGGGCGGCGCTGCCACAGCGACACGGGCGCCCGCCGGAAGGGCGTCGAGCGCCGGCAGGATCGCGGCGTACTCCCGGGCGCTCGCCTGCCAGCTCAGCGCCACGGTGCCGAGCCGCAAAAGGAACATCACGGCGGCGGCGGCAAGGAGACCGCGCTCCAAGGCCGGCCGCGGCGCGGCCCACGCGCTTCCCGCGACAACGATCAGGGCGAGCGCCAGCGGAAACCGGCGGTCGATGCCGGATGCGCCCAGCATCTGGCTGGGCGACACGAGATAGAGAAGGGCCAGCATCGCCAACGGAACCGCGAGGCTTGGCGCCAGCACGAGCCATCGCCGACAATAGGCGAAACCAAGCGTCGCGACGATCAGCACGAAGCACGCAATGTCGAATGGCCGGTGATAGAGGTCGAACACGCTGAACAGGAGATCGAGCTTCCGCCACGGCTCGGCAAAACTGACCATTCCGCCGCCACCGCCGCCCCAAGCCAGCATCAGCGCGATCGGCGGCAGCAGCGGCAGCGCCGCAAGCACGGCGCGTCGGAACGAGACGCGCAGCGCGGCGCCGACCACCAGAACCGCATAGACGCCGAATGCCATCAGATGCGCGAGATAAAGGACAAGCACCGCCACCACTCCCACGGCGAGGCGCAGAGCGAGGCCGCGCCGGTCGAGCGCGAGCATCAGCGCGAACGCGCACAGCGCCAGCCCAAGCCCGAACAGGTAGTTCAGCACGCCCCACAACAGCAGGCGGTTGTAGAGCAGCAGGAACACAAGGCAGGGCCACGCCGACCAGCGTCGGAACAACGCGCGATGGACCAACGCCGCGCCCAGCGCCGTGACCAGGAACGTCGCGATCACGAACGCTTTGCCGGCGGC
>DATJLY010000225.1:0-7898 GCA_035509095.1 Allostellaceae bacterium
GCGGAAAGCAATGTCTGGAGCCGCGTGCATACCCCGACACCCGGACCACCCGAGTCGATCGGGAGCGCGGCCAAGGGGTGCCTGTCGGGGGCGGCGAAGCTGCCTGCCGACGGCCCGGGCTATGAGGTCATCCGGCTCAGCCGTGACCGCTATTTCGGCCACCCGGACACAGTCGCTTTTGTCGAGCGTCTTGGCGTCCGCGCGGCGGCCGCCGGCCTTCCGATCTTCTATGTCGGCGATATGGCGCAGCCTCGCGGAGGGCCTTTGCCCTATGGGCACGCCAGCCATCAGACCGGCCTCGACGTCGATCTTTGGATGACCTTTGCGAACGGCGGGCGGCTGCCGCCGGCCAAGCGCGAGGTGGTCGACCTGCCGTCCATGCTGTCGCCGTCGTGGAAGGCGATCGATCCCAAGCGTTTCGGCGCGCGCCAGATCACGCTGCTGCGGCTTGCCGCGACCGACCCGCGGGTCGATCGGATCTTCGTCAACTCGGTGATCAAAGCGACACTGTGCCGGATATTGCCGGCGCGCGATCATGCCTGGCTCGGCCGCCTGCGCCCGTGGTGGGAGCATGACGACCATTTCCACGTGAGGCTTTCGTGCCCCAGCAACGCGCCTGATTGCGTGCGGCAGGCGCCGGTTCCGCCGGGCGACGGGTGCGACGCGACGCTTGCATCCTGGGTCAGGGATCAGCGGCCACCGCCGGTCAACCAGAAGCCGCCGCCGCCGCGCCCGCTTCCGATCCTTCCCGCCGAGTGCAGGGCGGTTCTTGCGCAGCCTTAGGGCGATTATTTCTCCTCCATGATCCAGACGCCGTTCCAATCCTCGCTTGGAGGATGGCGCAAGTAATAGCGGCAACGGTCGAGGAACACGCGAGAAGGCTTGTCGTTGGGCGCAAGGTCGAGCGCTTCCATGAACTGCGCCGTCGCACCTGCCCAGTCGCGCGTCTGGTAGAGTTTGAAGCCCTTCTCATAGAGCGCGATGACGCGGGCCAGATTGGGGAAACTGTGCGGCGTGTGGTAGGACATCAGTTCGTACACGTCGGTCGGGCGCGATTTTCCCTTCACCTGCAGCACGTCGATGCGGCGCATGATCGCCGGCGCGCTCATTCCTTCTGCGGTCGCGCCCGAGATCAGGATCCGGGTGCCGTAATGCTTGTTGGCGCTCTCGAGCCGCGCGGCAAGGTTCACGGTGTCGCCGATGACCGTGTATTCCATGCGCTTCACCGATCCGACCGAGCCCGCCAGCACCTCGCCGGTGGCAAGTCCAATGCCGATGTCGATGGGCGTCATGCCGGCGCCGATGCGGCGGGCATTGAGCTGCTCGAGCGCGCGAACCATATCCGAGGCGACGGTCATCGCGCGGTCCACATCGCCGACATCCTCGACCGGCGCACCGAAGATCGCCATCAAGGCATCGCCGATATACTTGTCCAGCATGCCACCATGCTTCAGCACGACCTCGACCATCTCGGAAAAATATTCGTTGAGCATGGCGACGGTCTGCTGCGGGCTCATCGCCTCGGTGAGCATGGTGAACTGACGGATGTCCGAGAACAGGACCGTGGCGATGTGGGAGCTGCCCTTCAGCATCTCGTCGCCGCTCGCCAGCAGCCGGTCGACGACCTCCTTTGCCATATAGCGCGACATCGTGCTGCGGACGCGCTTCTCGCGGGTGATGTCGTCGAGCACCACCATATAGCCGATCGCCTTGTTGTCGAGATCGAGCAGCGGTGCGGTTGTCAGATTGACGGCGCGCGTCGTCCCGTCCGGCAACAGCAGCTCGGTGTCGGCGTGATAGTCCGTGGTGTTCATGCGCACCACGTATTCGAGGCTGCGCGTGACCCAGCCATTGCGGTTGCCGAACACCTGCTCGGCCGGGCGATCGACCATCTCGTTCACGGACGTGCCGAGGATGCGCTCCGCCGCTTCGTTGGCCTTGGCCACGTTGAGTTTTTGGTCGAGCGTCACGACCCCGTTGGACAAGGATTTCAGGATGCTTTCGTTGTAGTTCTTGAGAGCAAGCACATCCGAGAACAGTTGGGCATTGTGAATCGCGATCGCGATCTGCGCCGAAAATGCCTTGAGACGTCGGACATCGACCGGAGAGAAGGGTCCGCCACGCTTGTTGAGGACCTGCACCACGCCGAGGTGGCTGCCCGCCCGGTCGATGAGCGGGACGCACAGCAGGTTGCGCGTGCGGAAGCCCGTCGCCTTGTCGACGGTAGCGTTGAAGCGCGGATCGGCATAGGCGTCCGGAATCTCCAGGACCTCGCCCGAACCGAAAGCGGCGCCGACGAGCCCCGCCAGCGCCGGCACGCGGATCTCCTTTTGCGCGCCGCCCTCGGTGACCTTGGACCACAGCTCGTTGGTCGCGGGATCGTGGATGAACAGCGTCGCGCGCTCGACCCCGAGGAAGGATGTCGTCGCCTGCATGATGCGGCCCAGCAGGACGTCGAGCTGAAGCTCGGTCGAGATCGCCTCGGTAATGGAGAGGAGCTCGGCCTCCTCGCGCCGCGCCCGCTCCACCAATTCGACAAGCCGTGCTTCCTCGATGGCATTCGACGCCTGACGGTTGATCGCTTCGAGCAGGGCGAGGTCCATCGGCGTGAACTCGCCTTTGCGGCGGTTCAGCGCCTGGGTCACGCCGGTGACCGCGCCCTCGCGATTCCTCAGCGGCACGCACAGGATGTCGCGGGTCACATAGCCGGTTTCGCGATCCACCGCCTGATTGAAGCGGGTATCCTTGTAGGCGTCGGCGATGATCTCGGGCTTGCCGGACTGAAACACGGCGCCCGCGATCCCTGCCGACGCGGGGATGCGAATTTCGCGCACGCCGTCGCCGACCGCGACGCGCGAGAACAGCTCCCCGCTGTCCGGATCATGGAGGAACAGCGTCGCCCGCTCGGCGTCGAACACCTCGGCGATGAGCGCGATCATGCGCGGCAATTGATGATCGAGCGACAGCTGCTCGGTGACGGTGTCCGAAACTTCGGTCAGCACGGCGAGCCGGCGCAACGACTCGAAAAGGCGCTTTGACAGCTCCGGGTCGCTGTCCCGCGCCATCTCGGCGAGATCCTGAGCACCCTCGATGGGACGGCCGATCACCGACTCGAGAACCCTTCGGGCATGCCCCATGTAGTGCGTCAATTCCATGCCGCGATGGGGTGGATGGTTAACAACGGGTGCCGCGATGCCGATGCTGGCTGCGCGTGCGGCACGGGGTCAAATGAATTTCGCATCGCGGTCGGAACCGGTTTCCGGCTGTAGACTATCAATGACAGATTAACTCGCCGTTGCGGCCGGCGTTCCGCCAGAATTGCCGCGCGCGGGCGACTCGTCCGGGTCGTTTTTTCGGGCCTCATGTCAATCGGCGGAAGGAACCGGACGCGGGCGCCGGTCGGGGCCGATCGCGACATAGGTGAAGAGGCCCTCGGTGACCTTGACCCGCTCGCCCGAGATATGGCGGCGCGCCCAGCTTTCGACCTTGACCGCGATCGAGCTGGTGCCGACCTTCACGATCTCGGCATAGCAGCTCACTTCGTCCCCCACGAACACCGGAAGGTGGAAGGTCATGGCGGTCACGGCAACCGTCGCGGTGCGCCCGCCGGCGCGGCGCATCGCAGTGGCGCCGCCGGCGAGGTCCATCTGCGCCAGCAGCCAGCCGCCGAAAATGTCGCCGCTGGGGTTGGCGTCCGCCGGCATCGCGATGGTGCGCAGCGACGGCTCTGTCATGTTCATGGCGTTGCTCCGTCCCAGCGCTTGTGGTATCCGCAACCGTCACCCCAATAGGCTGATGCAACTTTAACCATGGCCGATCTCTTCGACAATCTCGCCCGCAAGCCGCAGCCGGGCGGCGCCTATTCCGCCAAGGATATCGAGGTGCTGGAAGGCCTCGAGCCGGTGCGCCGCCGGCCGGCGATGTATATCGGCGGCACCGACGAGCGGGCACTGCATCATCTCGCCGCCGAGGTGCTGGACAACGCGATGGACGAAGCGGTGGCGGGCCACGCCAGCCGCATCGAGTTCGAGCTCCTTGCCGACGGCAGCGTCACGGTCAGGGACAATGGCCGCGGCATCCCGGTCGACCCGCATCCCAAATTCCCCAAGCAGTCCGCGCTCGAGATCATCCTGACGATGCTGCATTCGGGCGGCAAGTTCTCGGGCGACTCGTACAAGACCTCGGGCGGCCTGCACGGCGTCGGCATCTCGGTCGTGAACGCGCTCTCCGACCGGCTCAATGTCGAGGTGGCGCGCGACCGGCGCCTCTGGGTGCAGGATTATGTCCGCGGCAAGCCGAAGACCAAGCTGAAGGACGCGGGCGCCGTGCACAACCGGCGCGGCACCACGGTGAATTTCCATCCCGACCCGCAGATCTTCGGGACCCAGCATCACTTCAAGCCGGCGCCGCTTTATCGCATGTGCCGCGCCAAGGCCTATCTCTTCCGCGGGGTCGAGATCCGCTGGTGGTGCGACCCGGCGCTGCCGCGGCCCGAGGACGTGCCGCAGGAACAGAGCCTTCATTATCCCGGCGGGCTTGGCGACTATCTCGACGCGATTCTCGACGGGCGCGAGACCCTGACCCGCCGCCCGTTCTCCGGCGAGGCCGAGTTGGCCGATGGCGGCCGGGTCGAATGGGCGGTCACCTGGGCCGCCGATGGCGACGGGCACATCGCGACCTACTGCAACACCGTGCCGACGCCCGAAGGCGGAACCCACGAGGCGGGCCTGCGCGCGGCGCTGACGCGCAGCCTCAAGGCCTATGGCGAACTCACCGGCAACCGGCGCGCCGCCTCGATCGCACCCGAGGATGTGATGTCGGGCGCGGTGGCGATCCTGTCCCTCTTCCTGCGCGAACCACAATTCCAGGGCCAGACCAAGGAGCGGCTCGCCTCGGCCGAGGCGCAGCGTCTCGTCGACGGCGCGCTCAAGGACCGTTTCGATCACGCGCTCAACGAGGACCAGGAAAGCGCCCGCGCGCTTCTCGACTGGGTCGTCGAGAGGGCCGAGGAACGAGCGCGCCGGCGCCAGGAAAAGGAGCTCGAGCGCAAGACCGCGACCCGCAAGCTGCGCCTGCCGGGCAAGCTCGCGGATTGCGCACGCCAAGCGGCGGACGGGACCGAGATCTTTCTTGTCGAGGGCGACAGCGCCGGCGGATCGGCAAAGCAGGCGCGCGACCGCGACACGCAAGCGATCTTGCCCTTGCGCGGCAAGATCCTGAACGTCGCATCGGCGACGAGCGACAAGCTGCGCCAGAACCAGGAGCTGACCGACCTGGTACAGGCTTTGGGCTGCGGGTCGGGCGATCGCTACAAGGAAGCGGGCTTGCGCTATGAGCGCGTCATCATCATGACCGACGCCGATGTCGATGGCGCGCACATCGCCGCGCTGTTGATGACGTTTTTCTTTCGCGAGATGCCGACGCTGGTCGCGACCGGACGATTGTTCCTCGCCGCGCCGCCGCTCTATCGGCTGCAGCGCGGCGACGTGTCGGAATATGCGCGCGACGACGCGCACAAGGACGCGCTCATGGCGACGACGTTCAAAGGCGCCGGCAAGGTCGAGGTCAGCCGCTTCAAGGGTCTTGGCGAAATGCCGCCGCGCCAGTTGCGCGACACCACGATGGACCCGCGCACCCGGACCTTGCTGCGCGTCACGCTCCCGCCCGTCGGCGGCGACGAAGCGGCGCACACCGAAGAGCTGGTCGAAAGCCTGATGGGCCGCCGGCCCGAGCTGCGCTACGCCTTCATCCAGGAAAAGGCGCAGTTCGCAAAGGACCTCGATGTCTGAGGCGGCCGCTTACGATTAACTCAATTCGGGGCGTTGACTTCGGAGGCGTCCTGGACAAGCCTCACCCAAATCCCTGAAGGAGCGGACCATGGACATCGTTGGGGTCGATCAGGCCATTTTCGGGGTCGAGGACCTCGAGGCGGCGCGCAAATTCTGTCGTGATTACGGTTTCACCGAGCTGAGCCACGGCGCCACCGGTGCCGATTTCGAGGCGCTCGACGGCACCAGCGTGTCGCTGCGGCTGGCCACCGATCCGGGCCTTCCCCGCGCGCCGGTCCAGGGCGCGACCGGCCGCGAGACCGTTTGGGGCGTCCGCGACAAGGCGGCGCTCGAACAGATCGGCGCCGAGCTTTCGAGCGACCGTCAGGTGAGCCGCGACGCCGCGGGCGTGCTGCACGCGACCGACGATGACGGGCTCGCGATCGCGTTCCGGGTGACCCAGCGCCATCCCTATAAGGCGGAACCCAAGCCCTTCAACGTCCCGGGCCTGCCGCCGCAGCGCGCCATCAACAGCCGCGCCCCTTATGAGCGGGGCAAGCCGCGCTCGCTTGGCCACATCGTATTCTGGAGCGACGATCCCGACCGCAGCATGAAGTTCTATCTCGATCGGCTGAAATTCCGGATGACCGATCACGTCGCCAACAAGCAGGGCGTGTTCGCCCGCGCCGCCGGCTCGCCCGACCACCACAACATCTTCTTCATCGGCCGGCCCGGCGCGACGCCGAGCTTCCAGCACCTCGAATGCCATTTCGGCGATTTCCAGGAGGTGGTGTGCGGCGGCATGTATCTCAACGAGCAGAACTGGAAGACCGCGCGCGGACCGGGTCGCCATGTCCTGGGCTCGAACTACTATTGGTATTTCGTGACGCCGATGGGCGGCGCCCTCGAATTGTCGGCGGACATGGATCAGATCGACGACAACTGGGTCCCGGGCGAATGGAACGCGCTTGCCGACGTCGCCGGGTTCCAGACCCAGATGGTCTACAAGTAGGTTCACCGAAATCCCTCTCCCGCCCTTGCGGGAGAGGGTGCCGAGCGGTCGACGCGGTGAGGGTCGCGACATGAACCGCCGCAGAGTCCTTGCACTCCTCGCCGCCGCGGCGCTGTCCCGCCGGGCGATCGCAGCCACCAAGCCCAAGCACATCGCCATCCTCGAGGCGTTGCCTCAGACCGAGAACGCGGTCAATCTCAAGGCGTTTCGCGAGGGGCTCACGGCGCTGGGCTATCGCGAGAATCGGGACTATACGATCGACTACCGGGCGGCGGACGGCTTCACCGAGCGCTTTCCGAAGCTCGCCGCATCGATGGTGGCAAGCGCGCCCGACGTGATCGTGACCCGCGGGACGCCGGCGGCCCAGGCGGTCAAGGGCGCCACGAGCACGATCCCCGTAGTGATGGCGGCGGTCGGCGATCCCTATCAGCTGGTAACCTCGCTCGATCACCCGGGCGGCAACATCACCGGGTTCAGCGCGATCGTCAGCGATCTCACCGGCAAGCGCGTCGAGATTTTGGAGGACCTGCTCCCGTCCCTGACCAGCGTCGGCGCTCTCATCAACCCGGACAACCCCTCGTCCACGCATGAATGGCAGGTGGCGGAGACGACGGCGCACGACCTTGACCTTGAGGCGCGCCTCTATCCGATCCGATCCGCGGTCGAGATCCAGCCCGCCATCGAGGCGGCACGGCGCGACAACCAAGGCGCGCTGATCGTCGGGCTCGACACCCTGACCCAGAACAACGCCGGGCGCATCGCCGCGTTCGCGGCCGAAGCCCGCCTCCCGGCCATCTATGCGGCGCGGGAATTCGTCGCCGCGGGCGGGCTTCTCCTTTATGGCGTGAACTACCCCGATCTGTACCGGCGGACCGCAGGCTATGTCGATAAGATCCTCAAGGGCGCCAGCCCCGCCGACCTGCCGATCGAGACCGCCAGCAAGGTCGAATTCGTCATAAATCTCAAGGCCGCAAAGGCCCTCGGCCTTACCATTCCGCCCGACCTTCTTGCCCGCGCCGACGACGTCGTCCGGTGACCGGCGTCCGTGTTGACGCCGTTGTATTACCTGCCATGCGCGGGAAATTATTTGACTTTCGGGTGCAAACGCCCAGATAAAG
>DATJLY010000226.1:0-2247 GCA_035509095.1 Allostellaceae bacterium
AATGATCGAGACACTCTGGAGGCAAAGTGGATAGTCCGTGCTGGATGACCTGAATGAACTGAGGACTTTTCGCGAGATCCTGCTTCGAGGCAGCCTTTCGGGTGCGGCTCGCAGCCTGGGCATCGCGCTGACGGTAGTCAGCAAGCGCCTTGCCGCGCTTGAGCGGCGAACCGGGACACGCCTGATCAGCCGAACGACCCGCGCATTGTCCGCGACCGAGGAAGGGGCGCGCTTGCTGGTCGATGTCGAGCGGGCGCTGGATGCGATTGCGATCGGTGAGGAGCGGCTCGCGAGCGGGCGGGATGAGCCGATCGGGACGCTGCGTGTCAGCGCGCCGGTCGCCTTCGGCCGCCGTCATGTCGCGCCGGTGCTGGCCACTCTGGTGGCGCGCTATCCCAAGCTCGCTGTGTTGCTGCGGCTCGACGATCGCTTGGCCGACCTTGTCGGCGAGGGGATCGACGTCGCCATTCGCATTGGCTTGCCTGCAGATAGCTCGGCGATGATGCGCAAGCTCGCCGACAATCACCGCATTCTCGTGGCCTCGCCGGCTTATCTCGATCGCGCGGGCCGCCCAACAAGTCCCGCGGAAGCGCGAGATCATGTCTTCCTGCGTTATGGCGACAACCAGATGCCGTTGCGGTTGTTCGGACCGGACGGGCAGCGGGCTGAGTTATCCGCGCCAGCCCGTCTTCGTGCCGATAACGGCGATGTCGTTCACGACTGGGCCGTGGCCGACATGGGAATCATGCTGAAATCGGAACTCGACGTCGCCGAGGATATCCGGGCCGGCCGACTCGAGCGCGTGCTGGAGGGCTGGAACGGCGGCCCGAGCCCCGTGATGGCGCTCTATCCTTCCGCGCTGCACCTACCGCTCAAGACGCGGGTGTTGCTGGACGAGATGAGCAACTGGCTTATCCGCTTGTGCTGAGGGATTCTGTTTCGACGCGCGATCCCGGCACAGTAGGTTGAGATCGATGCTCCAAGACTGGCCGCCGCATCCCGCAAGTATTTTTTCTCTGCTCTACGCCGGGCCGCTACGCTGCCTGAATACTTGTTGAACCGCCCTATTTATTGCTTCTTCTAATCACCCCTGTCGCCAGTCGCGTGTCGCGAGTGGCCAATGACGGGCACGGTTGTGGCGGTCACTCCACTTCATTCAGAGGCATTCTCTCGTGGCGCGCGCATGCTGCGCACCGCGCTCGGCCCTGCCATTGCCGCCTTCCTCGAAGACCCCTCGATCGTCGAGGTGATGCTCAATCCCGACGGTCGACTCTGGATCGACCGGCTGTCGGGCGGCCTGGAGGATAGCGGTCGGACCATGTCCGCCGCCGATGGCGAGCGGATCGTGCGCCTGGTCGCGCACCATGTCGGCGCCGAGGTCCACGCCGAGAGGCCGCGGGTCTCCGCCGAGCTGCCCGAGACGGGGGAGCGTTTCGAGGGACTGTTGCCGCCTGTCGTGACGGCGCCAACCTTCGCGATCCGCAAGCCCGCCGTCGCCGTCTTTACCCTCGACGATTACGTCGCCGCCGGGATTATGACGGTCGGGCAAGCGAGCCTGCTGCGGGACGCCGTCGCCGCGCGCAAGAACATCCTGGTCGCCGGCGGCACCGGCACGGGCAAGACGACGCTCACCAACGCGCTCCTGGCCGAGATCGCCGGCACGAGCGACCGCGTGGTGCTGATCGAGGACACCCGCGAGCTGCAATGCCGCGCGCCGAACCTGGTCGCGATGCGCACCAAGGATGGCGTCGCCTCGCTGTCGGACCTTGTCCGGTCCTCGCTGCGGCTTCGGCCCGATCGCATCCCGATCGGCGAGGTTCGCGGCGCCGAGGCGCTCGACCTGCTCAAGGCCTGGGGCACCGGCCACCCTGGCGGGATCGGCACCATCCATGCCGGGACGGCGCTCGGCGCAATCCGTCGCCTCGAACAGCTCATCCAGGAAGCCGTCGTCACCGTCCCCAGGGCGCTGATCGCAGAGACCATCGATCTTGTCGTGGTGCTACGCGGCCGCGGCTCAGAGCGCCGCCTCTCCGAACTCGCTCTCGTCGCCGGCCTCGATCCCGCCACCGGCGATTACTGCCTCCAGTCCGCCGGGGCGGGCGGCGTCCCCTTGTGCATCGGAGATCCCTCATGAACCGCGTTCTCGCCGTCGCTCGCCATTCCCGCCGCCGCCTCGTCGAGCTGGTCACGCTGACCACGCTCACGCTGGCTTTCGCGCCCGCCGCCTATGCCTCCGGCTCTTCGATG
>DATJLY010000227.1:0-12848 GCA_035509095.1 Allostellaceae bacterium
GCCGACGAGACGGAGTTTCGCAAATTGCACGTGGCGTTCACTCTCTGGTGTGAGTTGTTATTGCCGCGAAATGCTGCGTGCCCGCGTTGGCTTGCGCCGCGACGAGCGCCTTGGCGAAATCGTCATAGGGCAGCGCGCCCACGACCTTCTTGCCGTTGATGAAGAAGGTCGGCGTCGAGTTGACGCCGTAATCGTTCTTGGCGGTCAATTCCTCGCCGGAGATGCGGTCGAGCAGTGCCTTGTCGTTGAGGCAGGCGTCGAACTTGTCCTCGCTGATGCCGCCAAGCCGGGCGATCTTCGACAACGCCTGCGTCACCCCGTCATCGCTGCCGGCCGTGGCCCAGCTCACCTGGGTGTGGAACAGCACGTCGATGAAGGTGAAGAAGCGGTCGGGGGGCGCGCATCGCGCCACCATCGCCGCCTTCAGCGCATATTTATCGAGCGGGAAGTCGCGGAAGATGAGCTTGGCTTTGCCGGTGTCGAGCCACTCGCTCTTCACCTTGGGGAGGGTCTCGGCGTCGAACTCGGCGCAGTGCGGGCAGGTGAGCGAGGCGTACTCAAAAATGGTGATGGGCGCATCGGGCTTGCCGAGAATGGCGTCGTCGGGGGACAGGCTGGGGGCGGAATCGGCGGCCCGCGCCAAACTTACAAAGGCGAGCAGGAAGGCGGCGGAGACCCACCAGATGTGACGCATAATCCTCTCCAATCCACTAGATGTTGATGCTAAGGGTTGTTTGCCGGCAATGCAACGGGGTTCCGGGCTAACGCTCCCGGTCGCTGCCGATCACCGCTTCGCCAAGGCGGCGGAGCGCGTCGCGCAAGTCGGGATCCTCGACCGCGAGCAGCCGGCGGTCTAGCGCCGCGCGCTCGTCCGGCGCAAGCGGGGCCGGCTTGCGCGGCGGGCGGGCGGAGGGCCGCAGCGGCGGTCCCTGAACCAACGTCAGACGGGTCACCGCCCGGTAGCCGAAAAAGCCATTGATGCGTTCGAGCAAAAGCGGGGCGCGATGCTGCAATTCGGTCGCGCAACCGGGCGCCACGCGAAGACGCAACGTGCCATCGCCACGCTCGCTGCTCGGAAAGGAGAGCCGCTCGGGCGTCGCCTTCTCCGCCCATTCGGAGCCGACGATGCTCGACCAGGACGCCACGAGATGTGCAGGCGCGAGGCCGCGCTTGCCAAGGACGGGAGCCGCGATCCGCGCGACTTCGCCCGCGAGCGCGCGCATTCCGCCGCGCCGTTGCTCCATGATGGTGGGCCTCCTCGCAGGACGAGAGTAGCGTCGTTCCGCTGCCGCGTCGAACGGTGCTATCAATCGTCGATGCCTATCGCCGATGCGCTTCTTGCCTGGTACGACCGGCATCGCCGATCGCTGCCGTGGCGCGCCGGGCGCGGCGAGCGGACCGATCCCTATCGCGTGTGGCTGAGCGAGGTGATGCTGCAGCAGACCACCGTCGTCACGGTGCTCTCCTACTATGAGGCCTTTCTCGAGCGATGGCCCGATGTGGCGGCGCTTGCCGCGGCCGACCTCGACGAGGTGCTGCATGCCTGGCAAGGGCTTGGCTATTACGCGCGTGCCCGCAATCTCCATGCCTGCGCGCGCGATGTCGTCGCGCGCTTCGACGGGCGCTTCCCCGACACCGAAGCCGCGTTGCTGACCCTCCCGGGAATCGGCGCCTATTCCGCTGCTGCGGTGGCGGCGATCGCATTCGACCGGCCGGTTTTGCCGGTCGACGGCAATGTCGAACGGGTCGTGGCCCGGCTCTTTGCCGTCGCGACGCCGCTGCCCGAGGCAAAGCCGGAATTGCGCCGCCTTGCCGCATCGCTGACACCCACGGCGCGTCCCGGCGATTTCGCGCAGGCGATGATGGATCTGGGCGCCACGATCTGCGTGCCGCGCGCGCCCAAATGCATCTTGTGTCCGCTGCGGTCCCAGTGCCGCGCCCGCCGCGAGGGTATCGCGGAGACCCTGCCCGCGCGCCGCGCCCGGCCGGAAAAGCCCGTGCGTTACGGCGTCGCGTTTTGGGCCGTGCGCGTCGATGGCGCCGTGCTGCTGCGCCGGCGGGCCGAACGTGGGCTATTGGGCGGCATGATGGAGGTTCCCTCGACCGAGTGGCGCGATGCCCCCTGGCGCGATGAGGAAGCAAAGCGCCACGCGCCGCTCAAGGCACGCTGGCACAGGGTTCCGGATCGGGTGCGCCACACCTTCACGCATTTCCAACTCGAATTGTCGGTGCTGGCGGGCACGGTGCCGGCGGGAACCGCGGAGGGGTGCGTGTGGGTCCCGCATGACCGGCTTGGCGAACAGGCGCTGCCATCGCTCATGCGCAAAGTGATCGCGCATGCCGGCGGCGTCCGGGTCACCCCATCTCGGCGCGCACCTGCTGACGCAGGAGGTCGATCGGGACCGCCTCTCCCTTGATCGTGACCCACCAGAATTCCCAGCCATTGCAGGCCGGCGCGCCCTGCACGTCGGCCGCGACCTTGTGGATCGAGCCGCGCGCATCGGCGGAGATCAGCGTGCCGTCGGCGCGCACCTTGGCGGTCCAGCGCCGTCGCTGGTCATAAAGGACGTCGCCGGGCTTCAACAGCCCGCGCTCGACGAGCGTTCCGAACGGGACGCGCTTTTCCTCGCGCTTGGCCGGCGTGTGGACGAGCTCGGTGTCGGCGGGCACCACCGCCGCGATGCGCTCGCGCGCAATTGCGGCATAGTCGGGATCGCGCTCGATGCCGATCCAGCGGCGATTGAGGCGCCGTGCGACCGCGCCGGTCGTGCCGGTCCCGAAAAAAGGATCGAGCACCAGATCGCCGGGCCGCGTCGCGGCGAGCAGCACACGATGCAGCAACGCCTCGGGCTTTTGGGTCGGATGCGCCTTGCGGCCATCGACCTTGAGGCGCTCGGGGCCTCCGCACAACGGCAGGACCCAGTCGCTGCGCATCTGCAGATCCTCGTTCAGCGCCTTCATCGCCTCGTAATTGAAGAGGTAGCGCGAGGTGCGCTCGCGCGCGCACCAGAGCAAGGTCTCGTGCGCATTGGTGAAGCGCCGGCCGCGGAAATTCGGCATCGGGTTGGATTTGCGCCAAACGATGTCGTTGAGGATCCAGTAGCCGAGATCCTGAAGAATGGCGCCGACACGATAGATATTGTGATAGGTGCCGATGACCCAGAGCGTGCCATCGGGCTTCAGCACCCGGCGCGCGGCCTCGAGCCAGGTCCGGGTGAAGCGGTCATAGGCAGCGAAATCGGTGAACTTGTCCCATGATTCGGCGACCCCATCGACGCGGCTCATATTGGGCCGCGTGAGCTCCCCCGAAAGCTGCAGGTTGTAAGGCGGGTCGGCGAACACGAGATCGCAGCTTGCGGGGTCGAGCCGCGCCATCTCCGCGACGCAATCGCCGACCAGCACCCGCCCGTCTTTCGCGTCCATCCGATCCCCCGAGTCGCGACTCGGCGTACACCATGCACGAGCACGACTCGACAGGTCAATATGTTTGTGGAGTCAGAGGCTTAGGTTAACGGGCTGCGAGCTAGCTATAAGCAGCGCCACAGGCGAGAACGAGCGCCGGTGATGCACGGTGGGTCCCAGCGCCGCAAGCGCCGCCAAATGCTCCCCCGTGCCGTAGCCGGCATTGTGGTCCCAGCCATAGCCGGGATGCCGCTGGCCGAGGCGCCGCATCAGCCGGTCGCGCGTCACCTTGGCGATCACGGACGCCGCGGCGATCGAGAGCGAGAGTCCGTCGCCGCCGATCACGGTCTCGACCGGGCAGGGCAATGTCGGCGGCACGTTGCCGTCGACGAGGGCGTGGTCGGGACGAACGCCAAGCGCCGACACCGCGCGGGCCATCGCGATCAGCGTCGCGCGGAGAATATTGTGGCGGTCGATCTCGGCGACGCTGGCCGCGCCGACGCCAATCACCGCCCATGGCGCCCGAAGCTCGGCGGCATAGTCTTCGCGTTCCTCGGCGGAAAGCTTTTTCGAGTCGTCGAGGCCGCGCCGAAGCCGCCGCGGGAGCCGCGCCTGATCAAGGATCACCGCCGCCGCGACGACCGGCCCCGCAAGCGGACCGCGCCCCACCTCGTCGATGCCGCAGACGACGCCGTTCGACCGTCGTTCGATCGCGAAATTCGGCATCGCTTCAGTTGACACAAGCAGGCCGAGTCTGGCAAGCGCGGTCGCTTACGCCTCGACGGTGACGCCGCTGCCGATCGCGAGGCCGAGTGTCTGCGCGGCGCTGCCGAGATTGACGGCGATCTCGGCCAGGCCGTTGGAATTCTCGTACCAAAGCGCCTCGCCTGCCGCGACGGCCGAGAACGTGTCCGCGCGCGCGAAGACGCGCCCGGCGGCGCCGAGCCGCGCATGAGGCGGCAAGAGCCTCGCGCGCAGACCTGTCATCGCGTTGCCGTAGTGATCGAGATAGATGATCTCGGGAAGGTCATCGGGCCATTGCGGCCGGCGGACCGAAGCGGCGGGGCGCGGCGTCCATTGCGGCCACTCGCCGCGCGCGAGCATCGCCGCCACCGGCGCGAACAAGTCGCGGCCATGAAAGCTCGCGGAGAGCGACTCGGGGCGCCACATGATCTCCCAAATCTCGGACTTCGCGGCGCGCCGCAGCGCGATCTCGAAAAGGCCGTTGTCGGGGCCCACGAACCAGCGGCCATCGATGCGTGCCGCGAGCGGCGCCCGTGCGCCACCGACGCCAGGATCGACCACGGCCAGCAAGACCGTGCCCGCAGGGAACCAGTCGGCATAGGCGGCAAGGAGATAGGATGCCGCGCGCGGATCGCGCATCGGCGCGTCGGCGAAGAGATCGATGACCGTCTCGCCCGGCGCGCGCTGATCGAGCACGGCCTTCACCTGTCCGGTGTACGGCCCGGCGACTCCGAAGTCGGTGAAGAGCACGATCATCTGCCGGCATAGTATACGCCGGGACAAGGCGGGTGCGGGCCTCTAAGCTCCCGCGATCCCAAGGGAGGGCAGGCCCATGCGCATCCACAATCTTTATACCGACGCCAACGGCCAATCGCATTTCCGCGACATCGAGGTCGAGTTCGTCGAGGAGCGTCGTGGCAGCAAGCTGTCGCGCCGCCTGCCGGCGAACGGCATCATCTTCCGCGAGACGCCGGCCGAGCACGATCTCGATTGGCATACCGCGCCGCGCCGGCAATACATCATCAATCTCGATGCGGGCGTCGAGCTCACGGCGAGCGATGGCGAGAGCCGGAAGATCGGCGCGGGCGAAGTGATCCTGGTCGAGGACGTGACCGGCAAGGGACACCTGTCCAAATCGATCGACACGACCAAGCTCCGCCACTCGATCTTCGTCCCGGTGGAGTAGGGGCGCCTCTAAAGCAGGCTGAGCTGATCGCCCTTTTGCGGCGGCCGGCGGAAGCTCGTCGTGTCGAGCTGCCAGGCGCGGCCCCGCTCGAGCCCAAAGCGGCGGATCGCGCGCTCGAAGCGCAGGCGCAGCATCTCGGCATAAGGACCGGTGCCGCGCATGCGCCTCCCGAATTCGGACTGGTAGTTCTTGCCGCCGCGGCTCTGGCGGATGAGCGACATGACATGCCGCGCCTTGTCGGGCGCGTGGGTGCCGAGCCATTCCTCGAAAAGCGGCGCAATTTCGAGCGGCAGGCGCAGCAGGATGTAGCCGGCGCTCGACGCGCCCGCCTGCGAAGCCGCCTCGAGGATATGTTCGAGCTCGGCATCGTTGAGCGCCGGGATCATCGGCGAGGCCAGCACCGCGACCGGGATGCCGGCCGCGCTTAACGCCGCCATGGTCTCGAGCCGACGCTCGGGCGTCGCTGCGCGCGGCTCGAGCCGCCGCGCGAGATTCCGGTCAAGCGTCGTCAGCGAGATCGCGACCGCGGCAAGACGCCGCTCCGCCATCGGCGCCAGGATGTCGATGTCCCGTTGCACCAGCGCGGACTTGGTGATGAGGCAGAGCGGATGATTGAAGTCGCGCAGCACCGAGAGGATGCGGCGCGTCAGCGTGATCTTCCGCTCGATCGGCTGATAAGGGTCGGTATTGGCGCCGACCGTGATGGATTTGCACTGATATCCTGCTTTTGCGAGCTCGGCCGCCAGGAGCTGCGGCGCATCCTCCTTGATGAAGATGCGGCTTTCGAAATCGAGCCCGGGCGAAAGCCCGAGATAGGCGTGCGTCGGCCGCGCGAAGCAGTAGATGCAGCCATGCTCGCAGCCGCGATAGGGATTGACCGAGCGTTCGAACGGCACGTCGGGCGAATCGTTCCGAGTGATGATCGTGCGCGCCGTGTCCTTCGCATAGACCGTGTCGAGCGGCATCGGCGCCTCGTCGGCGCCGCCCCAGCCGTCGTCGGTCCGGATGCGCCGTTCGGGCTCGAACCGGCCGGTCTCGTTGCTGACTGCCCCGCGACCCTTGCGGGCGCGTTCGCCAAGCCTCTCTTCCATCGCGGCAGCTTATGCTTCCGCTGGGAACATTTCAAGAACAAATCCGGCTATTCGCCCGCGGCGAGGTGCTCTTGAAGCCGGGGCATCAGCTCGACGAGGTTGCAGGGCCGGTAGCGGTTATCGAGCTGGTGCTTGAGGATGTCGTCCCACCCGTCGCGGCATGCGCTGGGCGAGCCCGGCAAGGCGAAAAGATAAGTGCCGCCAGCAACGCCGGCGGTGGCGCGGCTCTGGATCGTCGACGTGCCGACTTTCTGATAGCTGAGCCACCGGAACAGTTCGCCGAAGCCGGCGATCTCCTTCTCATAGACATCGTGGAACGCTTCGGGCGTCACGTCGCGGCCGGTCACGCCGGTCCCGCCGGTCGAGATCACGGCGTCGATCGCCGGATCGGCGATCCATTGCCGAAGCTGCGCCACGATCGCGGCGCGATCGTCCTTGACGATGCGGCGGGCAACCACGCGATGGCCCGCTTCACCGATCAGCTCGGCGAGCGTGTTGCCGGATTTGTCGTCGGCCGGGGTGCGTGTGTCGGAAACGGTGAGGACGGCGATATTGACGGGAAGGAACGGGCGCTGCTCATCGATACGCGGCATGGCGGCCATCCAGCTCGGAGTCGGTGTCGAGCGCGATATAGGATGGCCAGAGTCCAGCGGCAAGGATGTCGAGGTCGTGCGTCGATTGACCGAGCCGGATGCGGTAAATCCAGTAATTGGTGAGCACGTGCTTGGTGAATTGGCGCGCTTCCTGGGACGGGATGCTTTCGAGGAACAGCAGCGGGTCGCGGTGGTACTGGTTGGCAAGGTCCTGTAGGCGCGAGGCGGCGGTCGGCCCTTCGTTATAGGCCAGCGCGAACATCAGCAAATTGCCCTTGATGGCCGGGCTGGCGAGCAATGTCCGCACATATTCCTGCGCCAGGGTCAGGTTGAGCTCGGGGTCGGCCAGCGCGTCGCGCTCGTCATTGCCATTGCCCGGGTCCGGCAGCGTCATTCCGGTGCGTTGCGCCATGTCGCGGGCGGTCGCCGGCATGAGCTGCATCACGCCCAACGCGCCCGAAGCGCTTGCCACGCGGGGCACGAACAAGGATTCCTGCCGCATCAGCGCGAAAAGCAGGGCGCGGTCGACCGTGAACCCGCCTTGGGGTGTCCAATTCGGCACCGGATAAAGCGAGCCGTCATGGCTGCGCCCATCGGTTTCGCCCAGCGTGCCGGCCAGCTCGAGGCTCAAGGCCGGGAGCGCGCCGCGGTCGGCGACGCTGACGAGCGATTGAAGCAGCGCCGGGTCGTCGCTCTCGGCGAGGGTGCGAAGCTCCTTCGCGGCGCGGAGGGACTGTCCAACCGCGATCAGGGCCAGCGCCCGCCGCCCCGCATCGAGCCCCATGATCACCCGGGCATCGAGCGCGGTGAAGGGCTCGGCATCGAAGTGAAAGTCCAGATCCTCGCCCAAAAGCCGGCGCGCGATCAGCCCGTAGAAGGTGCGGGGCTCTTCCGCCGCGATCCCGAGCCAATAGGCGACGTGGTCCGGACGGCGCACGCGCAGCGCCACGCGGGCCAGCCAGAACGCGGCCTGGGACTTGAGCCAGGGCGCATGCGCCGCCGTCTGCAACAGCGTCTCGAAATGCGACGCCGCCTCGCCCAGCCTGCCATGCTGCCAGGCATCGAGCCCGGCCTGCCAACTGACCGACGAAGGCACGGCAGGAGCATCTTGCGGCGCCGCGCTCAGCACCAGGGCATCCTGGGTATCGCCGGAGCGGAGGAAGGATTCGGCGATGACCGCCCGGAGCGTGCTGCGCGTGTCGGCATCAAGCAGCCGGCGCGCCTCCGGCCCGATCAGCAGCTGCGCGGCCTGGCGCGGCTTCGCCTCCGCAAGGCCGCGGATCTGCTGCGCGACCAGCGCCGCGTGGGCCGAGGCCGCGCCGTCGGTTGGATCGGCGTCATCGTCGGCCGCCGCTGTGCTCGAGGCAGCGATCGGGCGGGTCGGACCCTTGACGTTCGTGGGCTTGCGCGACAACGCGAGTTCATAGATCGCCTTGGCGTCGGGCTCGTCGGCATACCGCGCGAGCCACGCCGCGAGCTCGCCATAAGAGGCGCGGTAATGCCGGGCGAGGTATCGCGCCGCCAGGACATGGCCCAGGAGCAGCTTGTCCTTGAGCCCGGCGATCTCGTGGTCGGCCTCGGCCCAGGCGCCTTTATCCTGAAGCGCGAAGATGCGCTGATACCGTGCGACATCGGACCGCGACAGAACGGTTGGAAGATCAGTTTCCCGCAGCATTTCCGTGCCGGGGGTCAGAGACGCCGTCTGGAAGTCTTGTGCTTGAGATTCACTTAAGGGGATAAATAATATGGTTAACAGAACAAGCATTAATCCTTTATAGTGCCCCCTTTTGGCGAATCCCCGGAAAGCTCCGCCGCTCTTCATGAGTCGTGGATATGCGATTTAGAAAATTTTAGCAAGCTTGTTGATTCTCGACTTGCCGACCGGGCGGAGTCGGTCGCGAGCGAAGCGAGGCTGTTATTCAGATGACTCTAGTTTTGCTTGGACCTCTAGCATGTCGTGCCACGCTTCTCCTTTTCTTGCAGGCGAGCGCAACAGAAACGACGGATGATATGTCGCGAGTGTTGGCACGGGTGTTTCGAGCCCGGGCACCGCAAGCGCGAACCAGCGGCCTCGGAGCCGCGTGATCCCGTCTCGCCGGTCGAGCAAAGCCGCAGCCGCAGTGCCGCCGCTCAACAAGACGACGCGTGGCGCGGCAAGCGCGATGAGGCGCCACACGAACGGGAGACACGTGGCGATCTCTTCGTCGGTTGGCTTACGGTTTCCCGGCGGGCGCCAGAACAGCATGTTGGTGATATAGGTGTCGCGCTTCCGGTCGCGGCCGATGGCGGCGAGCATGCGGTCGAGAAGCTGGCCGCTGCGGCCGACGAAAGGCAGACCCTGCCGGTCCTCGTCGGCGCCCGGCGCTTCGCCGACGACCAGGAGCGGGGCACCGGCGACGCCATCGGAAAAGACCGTGTTGGTGGCGGTCCGCTTGAGGCCGCAACCGTCGAACGCGGCGACCGCCGCGCGAAGCGCCGCGAGCGTCGTGGCGGCCGCTGCCGCGGCCTTCGCACTTGCAACACCACCGACAGGTTCCGTTGCGGTGCGCGATGGCGGGCTCGGCATAGGCGGTGCCGCGACCGGGCGGGGAACCGGCAAGGGAGGCGGGGACGCGAGGCGGTCCTGTGGATCGGCGGCGATCGCCTCGTCCACGCCCATCTCGACATACCAGCGTAACAGGTCGGCCCGTTCGTCCCCGTTCATCAAGCGAGCCTAGCGCGCCCCGTGTCCTATCGGAACGGTGCGTGCGTGCTAGACTGCCGGGCATGGAACGCGAGCGGATGGACTATGACGTTGTGATCGTCGGCGCCGGCCCTGCCGGGCTCGCCGCCGCCATCCGGCTGAAGCAGATCGACCCCGAAATTTCGGTCTGCGTCGTCGAGAAAGGGTCGGAAGTCGGGGCGCATATTCTTTCGGGCGCGGTGCTCGAGCCGCGTGCCCTGAACGAGCTGCTGCCCGATTGGCGCGAGCGCGGCGCGCCGATCGTCACGCCGGCGACCGACGACCGGTTTCTGCTGCTTACCCAGGCCAACGCGGTTCGCCTGCCGACGCCGCCGCAGATGCGCAATCACGGCAACTACATCATCAGCCTTGGCAATCTCTGCCGCTTCCTCGCCAAGGAGGCCGAGGCGCTTGACGTGGAGCTATATCCGGGCTTCGCCGCGGCCGAGCTGCTGGATGACGGGGCGGGGCGCGTCGCCGGGGTCGCGACCGGCGCCATGGGCATCGGCCGCGACGGCAACCCGACCGCCAATCTCCAGCCGGGCGTCGAGCTTGGGGCGCGCCACACCTTGATCGCCGAAGGATGCCGCGGATCGCTGGCGAAGCAGCTCGTCGCGCGCTTCAACCTGCGTGCCGAGAGCGGACCGCAGACCTATGGGATCGGCCTCAAGGAGCTGTGGGAGGTCGACCCGGCCCGCCATCGCCCGGGCCAGGTGATCCATACCGTGGGCTGGCCGCTCGATTGGCGGACCTATGGCGGCTCGTTCCTTTATCATCTCGAGAATCACCAGGTGGCGGTGGGATTCGTCGTCGGGCTCGATTACGAAAATCCGTATCTCTCGCCGTTCGAAGAGTTTCAGCGGTTCAAGACCCATCCCGCGATCGCTCCGGTTTTTGCCGGCGGGCGCCGCATCGCCTATGGCGCGCGCGCGCTCAACGAAGGCGGCTTCCAGGCGATCCCGCGGCTCGAGTTCCCGGGCGGGCTGCTGATCGGCTGTGCCGCGGGCTTCCTTAACGTCGCCAAGATCAAAGGCACGCACACCGCGATGAAGTCCGGCATGGTCGCGGCCGAGACCATCGCCCGCCGGCTCAAGGGCGAAGCGGATGCCGATTATCGTGCGGCGCTCGCGGCGAGCTGGGTCTGGCCCGAGCTCGCCGCGGTGCGCAATATCCGGCCCGGCTTCCGGTGGGGCCTTTGGGCCGGGCTCGCCCATGCCGCGCTCGACACCTATCTGCTCCGGGGCAAGGCGCCGTGGACGCTGCGCCATCATCCCGATTACGAGACCTTGAAGCCCGCCGCGGAATCGCGGCGGATCGACTATCCCAAGCCTGACGGCGTCCTCACCTTCGATCGCCTGTCCTCGGTCTTCATCTCCAACACCAATCACGAGGAGAATCAGCCGGCGCACCTGAAGCTCAGGGATCCGGCGCGGGCGATCGAGGTCAATTACCGCCTTTACGATTCGCCGGAGCAGCGCTATTGCCCGGCCGGCGTCTACGAAATCCTCGACGATGGCGGCGGGCGGAAGCGGCTGCAGATCAACGCCCAGAACTGCGTGCACTGCAAGACCTGCGACATAAAGGATCCGACCCAGAACATCGACTGGGTGTGTCCCGAGGGCGGCGGGGGACCGAATTACCCCAATATGTAAGCGGATGGCTTAACCTAGATCGTGTAGAATGCCGCGGCGAGCGGAACGAGGCTTCATGTCAGGTCGGAATTGGATAGGGGACGCGCCCGGCTGGATCGCCGCCGGCGCGATGTTGGTTGTCGCGGGCTGCGCCACGCGGGCGTCGGACCCCGCCGCGACGGATGTATCGACGAACGGCGCGGCGGCCGTGTCCAGCCCCTTGGGCAGCTATCTTGCCGCGCGCCATGCACAGGAGGTGCATGACTATTCGAGCGCGGCCGGGTTCATGGAGAAGGCGCTCGCCGACGATCCCGGCAACCTGGATCTGGTTCGCCGCACCTTCAGCCTGCGCGTCTCGGAAGGGAAGGTCGCCGAAGCGGTTCCCTTGGCTCAGCGCATCGTCGGACTTGACGGCAATAACGGTCTCGCGGCGACCGTCCTCCTGGTCGAGGATATCAAGGCCGGCCACTACGATGCCGCGTTGCAGCGGACCAAGGCCTTGCCGCCCGAAGGCGCGCAGCGCTTTGCGATACCGCTGCTCGCGGCGTGGATGGATGCGGCCTTGGGACGCCCGGCGGACGCGCATCAGGTGCTCGCGCAAATGGGCGATCTGAAAGGCCTCGACCCGCTGCGCGAGTTGCACACGGCGCTCATCGCGGATTACGTCAATGACGTGCCGGCCGCGCAAACGGCTTATGAGAAGCTCATCTCCGGAGAAGCCCAGCCAACGTTCCGCGTCGTCGAGCTTGCCGGCAATTTCTTCGAACGGCACGGCATGGCCGACCGCGCCAAGGCGCTTTACGCGCGCTTTGCATCCGAGAGCGACCAGGCGGATTCATCGACCTTGGGACTGGCGCGCATCGCCGCCGGCACGATCCCCGCAAAGCTCGTCGACACGCCGCAAAAAGGCGCTGCCGAGGCGCTCTTCGACCTCGCCAGCCTGCTCAATCAGCGCGAGACGATGGACGCGTCGCTCATCTATGCGCGCCTGGCGCTCGAGCTCGAGCCGAATTTCGCGCTGGCACAGCTTCTGGCGGGCGAGATCCGCGACGATCAAGGCCGCACCGCCGACGCGCTGGCGCTCTATATCGCGGTCGACCCGCACTCCTCGCTTTACTGGTCGGCGCGGCTTCGCGCGGCCTTGGCGCTCGATCAGCTCGACAAGACCGACGAAGCCGAGGCGATACTGCGTCAGCTTGCGGCGGAGCGGCCCAACGCGATCGAGCCGCTGGTGGAACTGGGCGACGTGCTGCGCGGGCACGAGCAGTATCAGGAAGCCGCGACCGTCTATGACCAGGCGATTCAGCGCCAGAAGACCGGCGACGAGGATACGTGGCGCCTCTATTACGATCGCGGCGTGTCGCTCGAGCGCTCGGGCCGCTGGCCGCTTGCGGAGGCCGATCTCAAGCACGCGCTGGAGCTCGCGCCGCAAGAGCCGCTGGTTCTGAACTATCTGGGATATTCCTGGATCGACAAGGG
>DATJLY010000228.1:0-26198 GCA_035509095.1 Allostellaceae bacterium
CGCATCGGCCGCTCCGCAGTTCCCGGGCTGAACAGCTCGCGAATCCTGATCTTGCGCGGGTTTCGCGCCTTGGGACGCATCGCCATCAAGACCAGAAGCGGCACGATCACGGTGCGCGACCAGTACGAGACCTTGCTCAAATGGAACGGGAACCATCTGGGCAAGAGCATGATCTCGACCGGCATCGACGGCACCGCTTTCCAGTCGAGCGCGCCGAAAAGGGCTAGCTGGATGCGGGTGAAGACATTGGCGCGCGCGGCCCCGCCCGCCGCAAGAATGGCGTCTCGCGCCCGCGCCATGTGCGGCGCCTCGGGATCATCGCCCACGGCCTTCAGCGCGAAATAGGCTTTGACGCTGGCGGAGAGGTCGAACGGCCCGTCATGAAAAAGCGGCCAGCCGCCATGCGCGCCCTGAATTGCGCGGAGATAGCGCGCAAGCCCGGCCTCCATCTCGGCATCGATGCGGTCGAGATAATGGCCCAGCAGGATGAATTCCGCCGGGATCGTGGCGTCCGCTTCAAGCTCGAAGCTCCAATGCCCGTCGTCCCGCTGCTCGCGGATCAGCGCGTCGGCCGCGGCCGCCACGGAGCGGTCAAGCTCCGATAGGGCGCCGGCGAAATCGGGGGCATCGAGGGTTCGGGCCATGGCGTATGTCGGACGAAATGCCGCGCGCGATCCTAGTCGCCGTCACGGCGCCAAGCGGCAGGTACGGGCGCACAGTCGCTTGGCTTCATGCGCGCCGATTTAAGCAGACGAGGCCGCCGTGAGCAAATGCCGGGCCGCCGCGAAGCCCGAACGGATCGCGCCTTCGATGGTGGCGGGAAGGCCCGTGTCGGTCCAGTCGCCCGCGAGCACGAGATTGGACCAGGCCGTGCGGGCGGGCGGGCGGCGCCGGATCTCGGCCGGCGTCGCGGCGAACGTGGCGCGGCGCTCCTTGACGATCTGCACCGGTGGCATCGGCTCGGCTGCGAGCTCATAGGCGCGCGCGACGTCCTGCCACAGCAACGGCCCCAACTCCTCGGCCGGCGCGTCCATGAGCCGATCGGCGGCGCTGATGGTCACAGACAAGACGCTGCGTTTGCGGAAGACCCATTCGGCGGTTCCGCCGACGAGACCGATGAAGAGCGGCGCGTCCGCCGGCGCGGCGATCCGAAAATGCGCATTGAGGATTGCCCGGAACGATTGCGGCGCGTCGAGGCCCGGGACGAGCCGCGTCGCGACTTGTGCCGGCACCGCCAGGACGACCGCATGGCCAGCGTCAAGCGGCAGGCTCTCGCCCTCAAAACGCAGCGCCGCGACGCGCGCGCCGGACGCGTCGAAGGCCCGCAGGCGCGTCGCGAAGCGCACGCCGGCACCAAACCGGGCAAGCGTCGCGAGCGCCGGCTCGATCAGCGATTCAGACAAGCCCTCTTTCGGCACCAGGGGGCGGCATGCCGAGCCGCCGCGGCCGAAGCTCTCGGCGACCACGCGCGCCAGCATCGCCGCCGAGCCTTCTTCGGGCGCGGTGTTGAGCGCCGCTACGGCCAGCGGCTGCCAGAAGCGGTGGTAAAGGGCGCTCCGCCGGTCGAGCATGTCCGCGACACGCGCCTCGCCGTTCGCGCGCAACAGACGCAGTGCGCTCGCATAGTCGCCGAGCCTCGTTCCCGGCACTCGCCGGGTCGGATCGAGGAGCCACCAAGGCACGCGTCCCGGCCCGGGACGCAGCACCCAGCGTTCGCCGCTCGCAAGGTCGAGAAACGGGAATTCGGCATCGTCCGGGCCCGTCAGCGTGTCGGCGGCACCGATCATCTGCAGATACGCCATCGCCGCGCAGTTGCCCCGCATCAGAAGATGGTTGCCGTTGTCGATGCGGCACCCGAGATGCGGATCGTCATAAGACCGGCAACGGCCGCCAGCGTGCGGCGCCGCCTCGTGAAGCATGACGGCGATGCCGGCTTGGGCGAGCGTGACGGCGGCGGCGAGCCCCGCCAAGCCGGCGCCCACCACGTGGACCTTTGCCGGCCTCACAAAAGTCCGTGGCGCAAAGCGAGCCAGATCTTCACCACCCGCGGCACCGACACAGGCTTGTCGAGCCGGCTCCAGCCGCGCCGCCGCAGCCGGACCAACGTTGCGTGGTAGACGGCAGCCATCACCGCGGCCGGACGCATCGCGCGATGCTGACAATGCTTCATCGCTCCCCACGCCGCCGCGTACCGCCGCTCGGCGAGCGCCGCCACCTCGTCGCAGACATCGGCGATGTTCGGGTGCGCCAGCACCTCCGCCGGCGGGCCGACCGGCACGCTATGGCGCTCCAAGAGCTCGCGCGGAAGATAAAGGCGTCCTCGCGCGGCATCCTCGTCGAGATCGCGCAGGATATTGGTGACTTGAAGGGCGCGGCCGAGCGCATACGCGACCCGGTCCGCGTCCGGCGAATTTTCGCCGAAGATGCGCACCGACAGGCGCCCCACGGCGCTTGCCACCCGATCGCAATAAAGATCGAGCGTCGCGAGACTGGGTGCCACGATGTCCTCGCGCGCGTCCATCTCCATACCGTCGATGAGCGCCAGGAAATCATACTCCCGCAGATCGAAATGCGTCGCCGCCGCGACGAGGTTGCGGGCGATGGGCTCGCTCGGCGTGCCGGAAAAGATCGCCCCCACCTCGGTCCGCCACGCGGAAAGCGCCGCGAGCTTTGCTTCCGGCGGATCATTGCTGTCCGCGATGTCGTCGATCACGCGGCAGAAGGCATAGACCGCGAACATCGCCTCGCGTCGCTGCCGCGGCAGGATCCGCATCGCCCAATAAAACGACGTGCCGGCCGCCACTACCGTCTCGCGCGCTTGGGCGCGCGCGGCCTCGGCGTCGCCGGTGGCGGCGCTCACGCACGGCCCCGCAAAAATCCGACGAGGAAGGCCGCGGCGAAGTCACCGCGCCTGAGCTTCACCCGCATGGCGAGCGGATCGCCCGCGCGCAAGCGGCGTGCGAGCCGCTCGGCAAGGCCGACGATGACCGCGCATTCGCGCCGCAAGCCAGGGCTCTTGACCGCGAGCGGCAACCCGCGAGCGCGCGTGATAAGGCCATCGGTCCCGTCGAGCAGCCGATCGAGCACAAAGCGAAGGGCCGGGCTCAATCGGCTCGCGCTCAGCTCCTCGACCCGCGCGCCCCCGCGCGCGAGCTCTTCTTGAGGCAGATAGACGCGGTCGAGCGCACGATAGTCGTCACCGCAATCCTGCAGGTGGTTGAGGATCTGCAGCGCGCTGCACAAAGCATCCGACGGCTCCCAGGACGCGCGCGGTTCGCCGTGCAGGTCGAGGACCTGACGTCCCACCGGCGCCGCCGAATAGCGGCAATAATCCAAAAGATCGTCCCAATCGCGATAGCGCAGCTTGGTCGCGTCGAGCCGGAACGCGCGCAGGATGTCGTGGCTGTGCTGGGCGGTGAGGCCGGTCTCTTCGAGGCTCGCGCGGAGCGCGGTCGCGGCGGGCGCATCCGCGCCAGGCGCGCCGTCGAGCACGGCGCCCATGCGGTCGAGCCGGCGGATCTTGTCGTCTGCTGTGAGCGCCGGATTGTCGGCAACGTCGTCGGCCTCGCGCGCGAAGCGATAGAACGCGTGGACATGCGGCCTCAGATCGCGGCGAATGAGCCACGAACCGACGGGAAAGTTCTCGTCCCCCCGCCCTTTGCCCGAGGGCGTCTCTACCGCGCCTGCTAGCGCTGGCTCTGCCACGACACGCGTCCCTTCCAAAGCCCGCCTTGGCCGCGATAGTGGCGCCACGCGGACTCGATCGTCGCCCAAAGATAGACCACCGCGACACATGGTAGGAACGGGGCCCACAACGGCGACAGCCGATAAAAGCGCACCATGGGGAGATAGACCACCGTCATCAGCGCCCAGGCACAACCACCGATAAGCCCGGCAACGCCCCCGATGAAAGCGAGCGCGGGCGGCGCCAGATAGACGAGCGCGAGGCCAAGCACCGTCAGGACGAGCTCGAGCGGCGAATGATGAAGCTGGGTATAGGCGGTGCGCGCCACCATCGCGCGCACGTCGGCAACACGCGGATAGGCCCTGAGGCTGCGCGTGTGCCGGGTCAACGCGAGGCGGATGCGGCCGCCCTTCTGCTTCGCCGCGCGGGCAAGCGCGCAATCGTCGATGAGCGCGCCCTTGATGGCCGCGTAGCCGCCGACGCGGCGATAGGTGTCGCGCCGCATCAGGATGCATCCGCCCGCGGCGGCGGCGGTTCGGCGCCGCGGATCGTTCGCCCAGGCGAAGGGATAGAGCATTGCGAAGAAAAAGACGAAGGCCGGGATGAGCCAGCGCTCGGCAAAGCTCCGGCAGCGCAGCAGCACCATCAGCGAGACAAGATCGCGCCCATCCGCCTCGAGCGACCGCACGAGTTCGGCGAGGCTCTTTGGGTCATGCTCGATGTCGGCGTCGGTGAAAAGGTAGAGATCGGGCGCCGCCTCGTCCCCCTCGAGTGAGCGCACCCCTTCGGCGAGCGCCCAGAGCTTTCCGCTCCAGCCGACGGGCAGCGGGCGGGCGTTGACGATCCGCAGCCGGTCCTCGCGTCCCTTGGCCGCCGCGCGCGCGACCGCGGCGGTCCCGTCGGTGCTGTGATCGTCGACGAGGACGATTCGGAAACTGCCGGGATAATCCTGCGCGACGAGCGAGGCGATCGCCGCCGCGACACAGTCGGCCTCGTTGCGTGCCGGCACCAATGCGGCGACGCTCGGCCAGCGCCCCGGGTCGGGCGCCGGCGGCAATTCGCGCGGGAGCCAGAACATGCCCCGGCCCAGCAGCAGATAGAGCCACACCGCGAGCGACAGCGCAGCGATCGCCAACACCACTCCCGTCACGGACACATGCCCTCGGCGCGAAACCACTGGATCGCGTCGGCAAGTCCCGCTTCTGCCGGGCGCCAGCGATAGCCCAGCTCGCGCTCCGCCTTGGCGGAGGAAAAGAACATCCTATGGCGCGCCATGCGCAGCCCGTCACGCGTCACGAAAGGCTCGCGGCCGGTGCTGCGTCCGACCGCCTCGGCGACGAGCGCCACGGGCCACACCGCCGCCACCGGAAGCCGTACCGCCGGCGCCTTGCGGCCCACCATCCGCGCGATCGCCTCGAGGATCGCGGCAAGCGTCATGTTCTCGCCGCCCAGCACATAGCGCTCGCCCGGCCTGCCCTTGCGCTCGGCCATGAGGTGGCCTGCCGCAACATCGTCGACGTGAACGAGATTGAGGCCGGTATCGACATAGGCCGGCATGCGGCCCGACGCCGCCTCGATGATCATGCGGCCGGTCGGCGTCGGCTTCACGTCGCGCGGGCCGATCGGCGTCGAGGGGTTGACGATCACCGCCGGCAGCCTGCGCTCGCGCACCATCCGGCGGACCGCCTCCTCGGCAAGGAACTTCGACCGCTTATAGGGACCGATCATGTCCGCAAGCGTGCTGGGTGTCGCTTCGTCGGCGGGCTCCTCGCCAAGGCCGAGCGTCGCGACGCTGCTGGTATAGACGATGCGCTCGACGCCTTCGCCTTGCGCCGCCGCCATCAGCCGCTCGGTGCCGGCGACATTGGCCTCGTACATCGCTTCGGGATCGCGCACCCACAGGCGGTAATCGGCCGCGACATGATAGAGGGCGCCGCATCCGGCAATTGCGGCCCGCAGCGAAGCCTCGTCCTCGAGGCTGCCGATCCGCTCTTCGACGGGAAGGCCCGCGACATTGCGCCGGTCGCTGTTGGGCCGCAGGAGCACCGCGACCTGACGGTCCTCGGCCAGAAGCGCGCGCGCCACCGCCGAGCCGACAAACCCGGTCGCGCCGGTGACCAGCACCCGCTTCTCTCTGCCCGTCATGGAGCGTGCGCGGGCGCCGCGTTGCCGATGAGCCTGCGCGCCACGGCGCGCGCCTCGGTGTCGACCGCATAGACATCGTCGAGCGCCGCGATCGGCGCATCGGGAAGCGCCTCGAGCGTGCGCTCGACAGTGGTGGCGATGTCGAGGAAGCCGATCCGCCGGTCGAGGAATGCCGCCACGGCCACCTCGTTCGCGGCGTTGAGGATGGTGGGCGCGCCCCCTCCGGCCTCAAGCGCCGCGCGCGCGATGCGGAGCGCCGGGAAGCGTGCCGGGTCGGGCGCCTCGAAAGTGAGCTGGGCGAGCTTCGCGAGGTCGAGGCGCGGGCTCGGCGCGCCGATCCGGTCAGGCCAGCCGAGCGCATTGGCAATCGGCGTGCGCATGTCGGGCGACCCGAGCTGCGCCAGCACCGAGCCATCGCTGTAATAGACGAGCCCGTGGATCACCGACTGCGGGTGGACCACGATGTCGAGCCGCTCGCTCGCCAGCTCGAACAGGTGATGCGCCTCGATCACCTCGAGCCCCTTGTTCATCATGGTCGCGGAATCGACCGAGATCTTGGCGCCCATGCGCCAGTTGGGGTGGGCGACCGCTTGTTCGGGCGTGGCGGCCGCCATCTCCGCGAGCGAGCGCCGCAGAAACGGGCCGCCGCTTGCGGTCAGCATGATGCGCTCGATCGCCGCTTTCTGGTCGGCGGCGAAGACCTGGAAGATGGCGTTGTGCTCGCTGTCGACCGGCAAGAGCCGCGCGCCGCACCGCCGCGCCTCTGCCGTCACCAGCGTACCCGCACAGACCATCACCTCCTTGTTGGCGAACGCGACGAGCGCGCCCCGGCGCACCGCGGCAAGCGTCGGCGCGAGGCCGGCCGCCCCCACGATCGCCGCCATCACCCAGTCTGCCGGGCGCTCGGCCGCCTCCACCACCGCCGCGGCCCCAGCGCCAGCCTCGATGCCGCTGCCGGCGAGCGCCGCCTTCAAGGCGGGATATTGGCTGTCATCCGCCACGACGGCGAGCCGTGCGCCGACGCGCCGCGCCTGGTCTGCCAGCCGCTCGGCATTGCGCAGCGCCACCAGCGCCTCGACCTCATAGGCTGCCGGATCGGCCTCGATCAGCTCGACCGTGTTGCAGCCGACCGAGCCGGTCGAGCCCAGGACCGTCACCCTGCGCGTCGCCCTCATAGCCCCTCGCGCCATGGTCCGTATTGTTAGAGCACCGGCCTTCCTCGCGAAAGCCTGCCCGGCGAGTCGCGCCCGGACGGGTCGCGGACCATCTCGGCAGCATGCCGCGGCGCCAACCCATGTTAAAGTCGCATATACCGTTCGCTTGAATGGTCACGTTTCGTACCCATCTGGGGGGATACCCTTGAACCCGAGGGACACCGATGCCGACGAACCTGCAAGTCTGGATGTGGGCCGAAGCCTGTGAAGCGCTGGCGCGCGCGGAGCGCCTGCAGCGCGAATTCTTCCGGCCTGCGGCCCAGTCCAATTGGGAGCCGCCCATCGATGTCTTCGAGACCGAAGGCGAGCTGTGGATCCTGGCGGCCTTGCCAGGGGTCGCGGCACCCGCGGTCGAGATCGGCGTTGATGGGGGTGTCCTGGTGATCTCGGGCGACCGCCGGCCGCCCGCCGCACAACGGGCGGCCACGATCCACAGGCTGGAGATTCCTCAGGGGCGGTTCGAGCGCCGTATCGCCTTGCCGGGCGGACGCTATGACCTGGTCCGGCACGACGTGCGCGACGGCTGTCTCACGATCGTACTCAGAAAGCGGGGGTAACAACATGGCAAACGCCGAACCCTCTACGTCTCATTCGACTGTCGAGCTGCCGCAAGGGGCGCGCATCGTCGTCCCGGTCCGCGGCATGGTGATGTTCCCGGGCCTTGTCCTGCCGGTGACGGTGGGACGGCCGAAGTCGATCGCTGCCGCCCAGGAGGCGGTACGGCGCGGCGAGCCGGTGGCCTTTCTCCTGCAGAAGGAGCAGGAAACCGACGATCCGGGCCCGGCCGATCTCTACACGGTCGGCACCGTCGCCAACGTGCTGCGCTATCTGACCGGGCCCGACGGCACGCATCATCTCGTCTGTCAGGGCCGCAACCGGTTCCGGGTGCAGCGGTTCATCGACGGCTATCCGTTCCTCGTCGCGATGATCGACGAGATCGGCGACAGCGAGGTGCGCACGCCCGAGATCGAGGCACGCACCGTCCATCTGCGCCGCCAGGCGGAAGAAGCGGTCGAGCTTCTGCCGCAAGCGCCACAGGAGCTCCTGGCCGCCATCCGCCAGGCGCCGTCGGCCGGCGCGCTTGCCGACCTGGTGGCGTCGGTGACGGATATCACGCTCGCCGAAAAGCAAGAGGTGCTCGAGACCATCGATGTCGGCACCCGGCTGCGGCGCGTCATCGAGCTCATGAACTATCGGCTCGAGGTGCTTCGCCTGACCCGCAAGATCAGCGACGAGACCAAGGAGAAGGTCGAGGGCCGGCAGCGCGAATTCCTGCTTCGCGAGCAGCTGAAGACCATCCAGAAGGAGCTGGGCGAGGGCGAGGAAGGCCGCGGCGCCGAGACCGCGGAGCTCGCAAAGCGCATCGCCGACGCCAAGATGCCGGAAGAGGTGGAGACGCAGGCCAAGCGCGAATTGGCGCGGCTCGAGCGGTTGCCCGAAGGGGCCGCCGAGTACTCGATGATGCGCACTTATCTCGACTGGCTCGTCGAGCTGCCTTGGTCCATCAAGACCGAGGGCGGGATCGATCTCGACGCGGCGCGGCGCATCCTCGATGAGGACCATTTCGGCCTCGTCAAGATCAAGCGGCGCATCCTCGAATATCTCGCGGTGCAGAAGCTGAAGCCCGGCGGGCGCAGCCCGATCCTGTGCTTCGTCGGCCCTCCGGGCGTCGGCAAGACCTCGCTCGGCCAGTCGATCGCCAAGGCCACGGGCCGCAAGTTCGTGCGCGTGAGCCTCGGCGGCGTCCATGACGAGGCCGAGATTCGCGGCCATCGCCGCACCTATATCGGCGCGCTGCCGGGCAACATCGTCCAGGCGCTGCGCAAGGCGGGTGCGCGCGACTGCGTGATGATGCTCGACGAGGTCGACAAGGTGAATGCGAGCTTCCAGGGCGATCCCGCTTCGGCGCTCCTCGAGGTGCTGGACCCCGAGCAGAACTCGACCTTCCGCGACAACTATCTCGGCGTGCCGTTCGACCTCTCGGCGGTGATGTTCATCTGCACCGCCAACATGCTCGACACGGTCCCGGGCCCGTTGCGCGACCGCATGGAGGTGATCGAGCTCACCGGCTACACCGAGCAGGAAAAGCTCGAGATCGCCAAGCGCTATCTCGTCCCGCGCCAGCGCGCGGCCAACGGGTTGGGCGAGACTCAGTGCGCGATCACGGACGCGGCGCTTGCCCGCATCATCCGCGACTACACGCGCGAAGCGGGCGTGCGCAACCTCGAGCGCACCATCGGCTCGGTGTTCCGGACCGGCGCGATGCGCGTTGCCGAAGGCAGCACCGCGGAGGTCACGATCGGCCCCGACGAGCTTCCCGCGATCCTGGGCGCCCCGCGCTTCGAGAACGAGGTGGCGATGCGCACGAGCGTGCCGGGCGTCGCGACCGGGCTCGCCTGGACGCCGGTCGGCGGCGACATCCTGTTCATCGAAGCGACGCGCGTTCCGGGGTCGGGCCACCTGATCCTCACGGGCCAGTTGGGCGACGTGATGAAGGAAAGCGCGCAGGCGGCTCTGTCGCTCGTCAAGTCGCGCGCACGCTCGCTCGGCATCGACGACACGCTGTTCGGCAAAAGCGACATCCATATCCACGTACCGGCGGGCGCCATACCCAAGGACGGACCGAGCGCGGGCGTGGCGATGACGATGGCGCTCATCTCGCTGATGACCGGGCGGCCGACGCGGTCCGACACTGCCATGACCGGCGAGATCAGCTTGCGCGGCCTCGTCCTGCCGGTCGGCGGCATCAAGGAGAAGGTCACCGCCGCGGCGCGGGCCGGCATCACGACGGTGCTGCTGCCGGCGCGCAACCGGCGCGATCTCGAGGACATCCCCGAAGAGGTCCGGAAATCGATGCGCTTCGTGTGGTGCGAGCGCATCGACGACGCGGCCGACGCTGCGCTCGAAAAGGCGATGGAAGCGGCAGAATAAGCGCAGTTTTCCCGCGCAAATTAATCTTCGGTAACGACGCTTTTGGAGAACGCCGCCGGTTTTCGGCGGCATTCTCGCGCATGCCATAATCAGGCCTTAACGACCTCCTGGAACAATGCGTGGCGAGACCCGTGCGCGCCAGGAGCATCGTCATGGACACGTTGTTGCCGGAACTCGTCCATTCCCCAAAGCAGATCGCCTCGCTCGCGCGGCGGTATCAGCGCATCGCGCTGGTGCTCCAGGGCGGCGGCGCGCTCGGCGCCTATCAGGCGGGCGTTTACCACGCGCTGTCGGAGGCGGGATGCGAGCCGAACTGGCTTTCCGGCGTTTCGATCGGCGCCATCAATTCATCGATCATCGCCGGCAACCACCCGGAGAACCGGCTCGCGAAACTGCGCCAGTTCTGGGAGACCGTTTCCGGCCGCAAGATCTGGGCCTATACGCCCGACGGCGATTTCTTCCGGGTGCTGCGCAACCACACGAGCGCCCTGATGACGCTCGCCACCGGCCAGCCCGGCTTCTTCGAGCCGCGCCCGCTGACGCCGTGGTTCAGCCCGACGGGATCGGAGGGCGCGACCAGCTACTATGATTCAAAGCAGCTCGCCGCCACGCTCCAAAGCGTGATCGACTTCGACATCCTCAACAGCCAGAAGACGCGGCTCACCGTCGGCGCCGTCAATGTCCGCAGCGGCAACTTCATCTATTTCGACAACGCCAAGGAACCGATCGACGTGCGCCACGTCATGGCGAGCGGCGCGCTCCCGCCGGCGCTCCCAGCGGTGAAGATCGACGGCGAATATTACTGGGACGGCGGCATCGTCTCGAACACGCCGCTCCAGTATCTCCTTGAGCTCGACGACAATCTGAGCTCGCTCGTGTTCCAGGTCGATCTCTTCAGCGCCCGCGGCTCGCTGCCGCGCGACATGCGCGACGTGATGGGCCGGCACAAGGACATCATGTATTCAAGCCGCACCCGTCAGAACACGGATCAGTTCCGCAAGCTGCACCGTCTGCGCCGCCGGCTTGCCGCGGCGCTGGCGAAAGTGCCGCCCGCGCACCGCAGCGAAGACGAGGAGCGCTTTTTGCGCGAGATGAGCGGGACGGCCGCCGTCAACATCGTCCATCTCATCTATCAGCAGCGGAACTACGAGAGCCACGCCAAGGACTACGAGTTCTCCGGCACCTCGATGCGCGAGCATTGGACGGCGGGCTACAACGACACGAAGCGCACGCTCCGCCATCCGGAATGGCTGAACCAGCCGCAATCGGCCGACGGTGTCGTCGTCCACGATCTCCACCGCGACGACGACACCTAAGATAGGGCGAGCGCCCCCTCGCCTGCCTTGACAGGCAGGCGCGGCGCCGTGACCCTTCGGGACCGCGACCCGAAGAGGTGCATCGATGGCCAGCCCTGAAACCCTGGTGCGGCGCGAGCAAGCGGGCGCCGTCGCCGTTCTGGTGCTCGACAATCCGCCGGTGAATGCGCTGGGCCATGCGTTGCGCAGCGCCATCAAGGCGGCGCTCGACCGCGAGCTCGCCGATCCCGCCGTGAGTGCGATCGTGCTGATCGGCGGCGGACGCACCTTCATCGCCGGCGCCGACATCACCGAGTTCGGCAAGCCGCGCGCCGAGCCCCTGACCCCGGCCCTCATCGCCACGGTCGAGGCCGGGAGCAAGCCGGTCATCGCCGCGCTGCACGGCCATGCGCTGGGCGGCGGGCTGGAGCTGGCGATGGGCTGCCACTACCGCATCGCCGCGCCCGGAACGCAGCTTGGCCAGCCCGAGGTGAAGCTTGGCCTGCTCCCGGGCGCCGGCGGCACACAGCGCCTGCCGCGGCTCGTGGGCGTCGAAAAGGCGCTTGCGATGATCGTCGGCGGCGATCCGATCGGCGCCACGGAAGCGCTCGAGCGAGGCCTCGTCGACGAGATCGCCTCGGGCGACCTGCGCACCGCCGCGATCGCCATGGCGAACCGTCTTGTCGCCGAGCGCGCGCCGCTCCGGCGGGTGCGCGATCTGCCGATACCGGCCGCGCCAAAGGAAGCATTCGCGACCGAGCGCACCAATCTCGCGCGCCGGCGCCGCGGCGTCATCGCGCCGCAACGCTGCGTCGAGGCGGTCGAAGCCGCCGCGACCTTGCCGTTCGACGAAGGCTTGGCCCGCGAGGGCGCTTTCTTCGCCGAACTCGTCAACAGCGACCAGGCCAAGGCGCAGCGCTATTTCTTCTTCGCCGAGCGCGAAGCCGGCAAGATCCCAGACCTCCCCGGGGATGTGGCAACACAACCGATCGCGCGCGCGGCCGTCATCGGCGCCGGCACGATGGGCGGCGGCATCGCCATGTGCTTCGCCAATGCCGGAATACCGGTGACGGTGATCGACAGCACGTCGGACGCGCTCGACCGCGGCCTCGCCACGGTGCGGCGCAATTACGAGGCGAGCGCCGCGCGCGGCGGCTTCTCGGTCGAGGAGCGCATGGGGCGGATCACCGGCTCGACCGCTTTTGACGCGGTGGCGGACGCCGACATCGTCATCGAGGCCGTGTTCGAGGATCTGCCGCTTAAGCAGGACGTGTTCGGCCGGCTCGAGCGCATCGCGCGCGCGGACGCGATCCTCGCCACCAACACATCCTATCAGGACGTCGACGCGATCGCCGCCGCGACGCGCTCGCCCGAGCGTGTCCTCGGCATGCATTTCTTCAGCCCGGCCAATGTCATGCGGCTCGTCGAGGTCGTGCGCGGCAAGGCCACGGCGAAGCCCGTCCTTGCGACGGCGATGGCGCTCGCGCGCAAGCTGCGCAAGGTGCCGGTGCCGGTGGGCGTGTGCTACGGCTTTGTCGGCAACCGCATGCTGTCGCAGCGCTCGCGCGCGATCGAGCGGCTCGTGCTCGAAGGCGCGCTTCCGCACGAGGTCGATGGCGCGCTCGTCGAGTTCGGCTTTCCAATGGGGCCGTTCGCGGCCTCGGATCTGGCCGGGCTCGATGTGGGCTGGCGCGCGCGCAAAGCGCGGGGACAATCGGCGCCGATCGCCGACGCGCTATGCGAAGCCGGCCGCTATGGGCAGAAGACCGGCAACGGCTATTACCATTACGAGCCCGGCAGCCGCGCGCCGCTTCCCGATCCCGAGGTTGAGCGCATCGTGCTGGCGGAATCGGCAAAGCGCGGCATCGCGCGGCACAAGATAGCCGCCGAGGAAATCCTCGACCGCGTGATCTTGCCGATGGCGAATGAAGGCGCCCACATCCTCGCCGAGGGCATTGCGCTGCGCCCCGGCGACATCGACGTGATCTGGGTCTATGGCTATGGCTGGCCGGTCCACCGCGGCGGTCCGATGTTCCATGCCGACAGCATGGGTCTCAAGACCGTCGCGGCGCGGCTTGCCGAGCAGTCGCGGCGATTTGGCGATGCGAGCATCGCCCCTGCCCCACTGCTCGAGCGCCTGGCCGGCGAAGGCAAAGGCTTCGCCGGCCTGACGCCGTAATTACGCGGACGCGCTACTGCTGAGCGACCCGCCACTGGCCGGCAACCCACAGCCAGCCATTCGACTGCTCGACCCAATGGCCGGGCTCCCATACCGCCTGCGCGGAGGGACGCTCGACATAATGGCCGGCGACCCACGCCCAGTTGCTGCCGGTCCAGCTCCAATAGCCCGGTTGCCAGGACATGGTGCTGGCGACGGGCGGCGGTGGGACCGTCTCCACGCGCATCGGCGGCGGCGCGCTCGGCGCGATGATCTCGGTCTGGGCAAGAGCCCCGCCGGCGGCCAGGATCAACGGCAGCGCAACGCAGAGCGATGAAATCGAGGGACGCATGTCGGCCTCCTCCTCCGTATCGAAAGGACGATGACGGGGTGAAACGCCGGAACCGCGGTGGGGTTCCGTCGCGTCCCATGACGCTCTAACATCGTACCCTGAATTCGCGAAATTCCCGCCGCGGTGTCGACAATAGGGCGAATATGTGGCGCAACCGCGGATTTGTTGAAGGAGCAAGAAATCGATGATCCGCACGCCGTCGCGACGGTCGGTGTTGGGCTTCCTTGCGGCCGGTGCGCCGTTCGCCGCTCTGGCTCAGGGCTCGCTGCTTCAGCAGGGCGAAGGGCTCCTCGGCAAAGTGCCGAGCGGCGGCGGCCAAAGCGGCGGCAATGCGGGCGCGGGGCTCAGCTCGGGCGAGATCGGCTCGGGCTTGAAGGACGCGCTCAAAGTGGCCTCGCAACGGGTGGTGGACCGCGTCGGCAAAGTCGACGGCTATAACGGCGATCCGGCGATCCGCATCCCGCTGCCGGGGCCGCTCGAGAAGATCGAGGGGCCGCTCAAGGCGATGGGCGCCGGCGGCGCGCTCTCCGATCTGCAGCTCAAGATGAACCGGGCCGCGGAGCAGGCGGCACCCAAGGCGCTCGACATCTTCATCGATGCCGCATCGAAGATGACGATCAACGACGCGCATGCGATCCTTGCCGGCCCGAACGATGCGGCAACGCAATATTTCCGGCGCACCTCGTCGGCGTCGCTCACCCAGGCCTTTCGTCCGGTCGTGCAGGGCACTCTTTCGAGCGTCGGCGCGGTTCAAGCCTTCTCTTCGGTGCAGGCGAAGGCGCAGACGATCCCTTTCGGCGGCCAGGAAGTCGCGAAATTCAACCTGACCGACTTCACTGTCGGCAAGGCGCTCGACGGGCTCTTCCATTACATGGCGGTCGAAGAAGCGGCGATCCGCACCAATCCGGCCGCTCGAAGCACGGAGCTCTTGAAAAAGGTGTTCGGGTGACCCGCGCCGCCGCTAGCCCTTCGCGACGCGCTGCATCGACGAGGAGGCGGTGACTTTGCCTTCGCCGGTATAGGCTTCGTGGTTCGTCTCGATATCGCCGAGGCGATAGAGATAGTTCACCATCATCCCCCAGGATTGCTGCATCCCCTTGCCCGACGTGTCGGCGCGCCAGTTGAGCCGCTCGATCCGCGCGCCGTTGCTGAGATGGAAATGCGCCACCGCGTCATGCGCGCGGCCGCTGGGCGTCTTCTCGGTCAGAAGATAGCGCGCCGCAAGCCGTTGCAGCGGCGCGCGCACCGCCTGCATCACCGCATCGTCGCGATGCCAGCCGTTGCGGGCAAGGATGGTCTTGAGGTTGCGCTCGCCATCGGCGGGAAGCGCCTCGAGCGCCTTGCGCTCGGCGGCGGTAAGGATGGCCTCGCCTTCCGCGGCGAGACGACGGTCGAGCCACGGCCGGAAGCCCGGGATCGGCGACAGGGTCGCGTAGGCCTTGAGATGCGGCAATTCGGCCGCAAGCTGATCGACCACGCGCTTGATGAGGAAATCGCCGAAGCTGATGCCGCTCAAGCCGCGCTGGCAGTTCGAGATCGAATAGAAGATCGCGGTGTCGGCCTCGGCGGGATCGCCGATGGGCGCCGTCTCGTCGAGCAGGAGTTGGACATTGTCGGCGATGCCCTGGGTCAACGCGACCTCGACGAAGATCAGCGGCTCGTCCGGCATGCGCGGATGGAAATAGGCAAAGCATCGCCGGTCGATGTCGAGCCGGTTCTTCAGGTCTTTCCAGCTTCGGACCGCGTGCACCGCCTCGTAGCCGGTGAGCTTCTCGAGGAGCGACGCAGGGGAATCCCAGGTGATGCGCTTCACCTCGAGGAAGCCGATGTCGAACCAGCTCGCGAGCAGATTCTTGAGGTCGAGCTCGAGCGACGCGATCGCCGGGTCCTCGCGCGCAAGCCGCATCAGCTCGGCCCGCATGTCGACGAGGAACTTCACGCCCTCGGGCAGCGCGTTGAACTGAGTCAGGAGCTTGATCCGCGGCGCCTCCAGCGCGTCGTGCAGCTCGCGCTCCATCTTGCGCGTCTCGTCCTCGGTCTTGGCGCGGCGCAACCGCTCGAGCGTCGCGTGGAGCGCGCTGCGGTCGATGTCGAACTCGGTCGCGAGCACGCGCAGAAAACGCTCGCGTCCGATCTCGTTGAGGGCGAGGTAGGTCCGACCCAAGGCCGCGGCTCGCGCGCGCGCCGAAACCTCGCCGCCTTTGCCTTCGAGGCAGTCGCGGAGCTGATCGCGCACATGGTCCATGTCCTCGGTCGAGAGGTCCGGACGCGGCGCGCCCGCGAGCGCGACGCGCGCCGATGCCGCGATGTTGCGCCAGGTAAGGCGCAGATTGCCGATGCGGTCGATGACGCCGTCGAGGAAGCCTGCCGAGGAACGGTCGCTCATGGGGGAATCATAGAACCTGAAAATGAGCTGACTATAAACGGCCCAGGTGACGCTTTCGCGTGGCAACCGTATCAGATCAGGGTTGCGGCAGCGGCGAGGCGTCGCAGCACGCGCGGCAGCGCCTCGATCAGGTCCTCGGCGACGAGGCCCGGCCCGGCCTGGCGCCCCGCCTCGCCATGGAGCCAGGCGGCGCACGAAGCCGCGTCGAAGGCGCCGAGCCCCTGGGCCATGAGGCCGGTAATCATCCCGGCCAGCACGTCGCCGCTTCCGCCCGTGGCGAGCCAGGGCGGCGCGTTGGCATTGATGACCGCCCGCCCATCCGGCGCGGCGACCACCGTGTCGGCGCCTTTCAGCAGCATGACGGCGCGGCTTCGGGCTGCGGCGGCGCGGGCGCGGGACAGCTTGTCACCCGGAAGGTCGCCAAAAAGGCGCCGGAACTCGCCCTCATGCGGGGTCAGCACGGTGGGCCCTGCACCCGCCGAGAACAGCGCCCCCGGCCGATCGGAAAAACTGGTCAGCGCATCGGCATCGAGGGTTACCGCGCGCCCCGTGGCGAGTGCCGCCAGCGCCTCGTCCCGAGTGGCAGGGCCGACCCCGGCCCCCGGCCCGACCAAGGTCGCCGTGCGTCGCGGATCGGCCAGGAGCGCGGCAAGCCCGGCCGCGTCCGCGACCGGCCGGACGATGATGCCCTGGAGCGATCCGGCATAGACCGGCCACGCCGTTTCCGGGACCGCCAGGCTGACCAGCCCGGCCCCGATCCGCGCCGCCGCCCGCCCGGCAAGCCGTCCCGCGCCGGTCATCTCGGCGCCGCCGCGGACCACCGCCTCGCCGCGCCGGTATTTGTGGCTGTCGGGCCCCGGCCAGGGAAACGCGCCAAGCCACAAGGCCGGCCCGTTCTCATGGGCCCGCGGCGCGATGCGCTCCAGCACGCTGTCCGGGATGCCGATATCGGCCACCACCAGCGTGCCGCACAAGGCCCGCCCCGGCAGCAGGAGATGCCCGGGCTTCTTGCGGAAGAACGTCACAGTGACCGCGGCCTTCGCCGCCACGCCGCGCACCTCGCCGGTGGCGCCGTCGAGCCCGCTCGGCACGTCGACCGCGACCGATGGAACGCCGCTCGCGGCAAGGGCGGCGAGACTTGCGGCGGCCGCGCCGTCGACCGGCCGCGCAAGACCGGCGCCAAATACCGCGTCGATCGCCACGGCGGCGCCTTCAAGCAGCGCCGGCGTCAGCGGCTCGACCGCGCCCGTCCATTGCGCGGCGGCATGGGCCGCGTCGCCGCCGAGTTTTTCGCGCGCGCCCAAAAGGCCAAGCCGCACCGGCGCGCCGGCCGTCGCAAGATGGCGCGCCGCCACGAACCCATCGCCGCCATTATTGCCGGGCCCGCACAGCACCGCGACGGGGGCGCCCGGCCAGCGCCGCAACACGGCCTCGGCGACCGCGCGGCCCGCGGCCTCCATCAGCACGCTGCCGGCGACCCCCGAAGCGATCGCGGCCTTGTCGGCCTCGCCCATCTCGGCAGGGGTCAACAATGCCAACTCATCCGCGCGCATGGATAGGACAGTATCGCCGACAAGCGATTGGCGAAACCCCGCTGCAACGTTAGGCTCGCCGATCCCGTTACTATGGCACGCCGCCCCGAGGGGCGACGCGCCCATTCCTTATCCGATACGGTTTTCATGGCCAACGGTGTCCCCAAGAACCCGCTCCCGCGCGAGCGCGCCGTCGGCAGCAGGCCGCTTGTCGAGTTCAACACGCTGGGCGCGGGGATCGCGATCGTCGCGGCCCTCTATTTCGGGCGGGACATTTTTGTGCCGCTCGCGATCGCGATCCTGCTGAGCTTCGCGCTCGGCCCGGTGGTGGTGGTGCTGCGGCGGTTCCGGCTGGGTCGGATTCCGTCGGTCGTTGCCGCCGTGCTGCTGGCCGCCCTCGTGATCTCGGGCATCGGCATGGTCGTCGGCAGCCAGGTCGGGGTGTTGGCCGAAAACGTCCAGCTTTATCAATACAACATCGCGGAAAAGGTCGGCTCGCTCCGCGCTGCCACGGCCGGAAGCTCGATCGTCAACCGGGCTTCGGAGCTGATGGACAATCTCGGCAGCGAGATCTCCAACGCGACCGATCTGGGCAAGACCTCGAAGTCGGCTCCCGCCAACCCCCCAGGGGGCCAGCAACGGGCGCCGATCCCGGTGGAGATACATCAGCCGTCGGCAACGACGCTCGAGATCATCGAGACGATCGTCGGTCCGCTGCTCCAGCCTCTGGCGACCGCCGGCATCGTCATCGTCTTCGTCATTTTCTTCCTGTTGCAGCGGGAGGATTTGCGCGACCGATTCATCCGGCTTGTGGGCGCGCGCGACCTGCATCGCACGACGCGGGGGCTCGATGATGCCGCCCACCGCGTCAGCCGCTATCTCCTCGCCCAGACCGCCATCAATGCGAGCTTCGGCGTGCTGATCGGCGCCGGGCTCGGGATCATCGGCGTCCCGAACGCGGTGCTGTGGGGCATGATCGCGATGCTGCTGCGGTTCGTGCCCTATATCGGCCCGTTCATCGCGGCGGTCTTTCCGGCGGCGCTCGCCGTCGCGGTCGATCCCGGCTGGTCAATGCTGCTGTGGACGGTGGTCCTTTTCCTCGTGGTCGAGGGGGCGATCGGGCAGATCGTCGAACCGCTTCTCTACGGCCGAAGCACCGGGCTTTCCCCGGTTGCGGTGGTCATGGCCGCCGCGTTCTGGACCTGGCTTTGGGGGCCCGTGGGGCTGCTGTTGTCGACGCCGCTGACATTGTGCCTCGTCGTCGTGGGGCGGCATGTCGAGCGCCTCGAATTTCTCGACATCATCCTGGGCGACCAGCCGGCGCTGACGCTCGAAGAGAATTTCTATCAGCGCATGCTCGCCAACGATCCGGACGAGGCGGCGCGCCAGGCGGAGCTGGTTCTCAAGGAGAAGCCCCTCGCCGCCTATTACGACGAAGTGGTGATCGCGGGACTGGCGCTGGCGCAGCTCGACGTGAATCGCGGCGTGCTCGAGCACGAGCGCCGCGTGCAGATCAAGGAGGCGGTGCTCGACGTCGTCGACGACCTGTCGGACCACGTCACGGCCGAGGTGCAGCCGAACCGGGTGGCCCTGTGCGTCGCCGGACAGGGATCGCTGGACGAAGCGGCGGCGGCCTTGTTGGCGCAACTCCTCGAGAATGTCGGCATAGCGGCGCGCGTCGTGCCGAGCAGCGCGGTCATGGCGACCAGCATCTTCCGTCTCGACGTCACGGACGTCCGCGCCGTTTGCCTTTCCTATATCGACCCCGGCGGCGTTGCCAACGCGCGCTACCTGGTGCGGCGCATCCGCCGCAGGATCCCCGAGGTGCCCGTCGGGGTCGGCTTCTGGACCTTGAACACCGAAGAGGCGCAAGAGCGCAACGCGCTGCGCGAGACGGATGCGGATTTCGTCGCGACCTCGCTCCGACAGGCCGCGCTCGACGTGGCGAAGCTCGCAGGCGTGCCGGTCCGGGACGAGACACCGGCCGACGACGCGTTATGGCCGGCGCAGCACTTACAAATCCCCGAAGCTGATGCCGAGGCCGCGCGCGGTGCGGACTAGCGCGCCGTCGGGATCGACCCGCGCCGGACGGTCGATCACGTCGGCGAGCGGCACGTCGATCACCTGTCGGTTCTGCCACGCCACCATGCGGTCGAAATGCCCGGCGGCGATGAGGTCGACGGCATGGACGCCGAAGGCCGACGCGATGAGCCGGTCGCTCCAGGTCGGCGGCCCGCCGCGCTGAAGATGTCCCAATACCGTGACGCGGGTCTCGGCGCCGGTCCGCTCCGCAATCGCGGCGCTCAGGATCGTGCCGATGCCGCCATAGGTCATGGCGCCGCCCGATCGTTGCTGCCGCAAGCTTTGGCCGGTGAGATCGGGGACGGCCTCCGCCACGACGACGAGCGCGAAATTCCGCCCGCCGCGGCGGATGCGGTCGATCTGCGCCGCCACCGACGCGACGCGATAGGGGATCTCGGGGATGAGGATCACGTCGGCGCCACCGGCGATCCCGGCCGCAAGCGCGATGTGGCCGGCGTCGCGGCCCATCACCTCGAGGATCATCACGCGATCGTGGCTCGCGGCGGTCGGCTGCAAAAGGTCGAGCGCCTCGGTCGCGACCGTCACGGCGGTATGGTATCCGACCGAGAATTCGGTCGCGCCGACATCGTTGTCGATGGTCTTGGGGATGCCGACGAGATTGATCCCGCCTTGCTGCGCGAGGCGCCGCAGGATCGCGAAGCTGCCATCGCCGCCGACGCCGATGAGCGCCTCGATGCCAAGCTGCCGCACACCCTCGATCACTTCGTCCGAGCGGTCGAGGACGGTTCCGTCCGGCATCGGAAAGGCGAACGGATCGCCTTTGTTGGTGGTGCCGAGAATGGTGCCGCCCAGGCGCAGTATGTCGACGCCGGTGACCGGCAAGCTCAGCTCGGCATATTCAAGCGGTCGGCGCAGCAACCCCATGGTGCCTTGGCGGATGCCGAGCACGCGCCAGCCATGGCCTTCGACCGCGCGGGTCACCACCGCGCGGATCACGGCATTGAGGCCCGCGCAGTCGCCGCCGCTGGTCAGAAGGCCAATGGTCTTTGCGCTCATGGGACGCCGCTCCTCGAGAAGAACACCGCAACTCTCGCCGGTATTGCCGGTGGGGGAACCGCCTCCTTGGAGGGGGATGTCGGGATGGTGCGCGCCATATTATGAAAAGGGGGTGAGGAGGCATGCCTATGGTTCGTATTCCATCGCCTGTTGTGGTCGCCGCTGCCGTGGCACTTGGCGCCTGCACCGTGACCCCGCCCGCCGGCCCTTCCGTCATGGCGCTCCCGCCCCAAGGCAAGGGGATGACGGCGTTCCAGCAGGATGACGTATCGTGCCGGCAATATGCCTCTCAGCAGATCGGCAACACCTCGCCGCAAGAGGCAGCCAACCAAAGCGCCGCCAACAGCGTGGCGCTCGGGACCGTGCTGGGCGCGGCCGCCGGCGCGGCGATCGGCGCGGCGGTGGGCAATCCCGCGGCCGGTGCCGCGATCGGTGCCGGGTCGGGCTTCGTCGGCGGCGCCATCGGCGGCGCGCAAGCGTCCGCGATCAGCGGCGGCAGCATGCAGCAGCGCTACGACATCAGCTACACGCAGTGCATGGCGTCCCACGGCGACAGCGTGACGGGCACGGGACCCGGCCCCTATGCCTCTGGCGGCTATGGCGGCTATCCCTATCCCTACGCCGCCTATCCTTATCCCTATTATCCTTACTACCCCTATCCCGTCGTGGCCTACGGCGTCGGGTTCGGCTGGGGGTGCTGCGGCGGACGTTATTACCATCGCTGGCGGTAAGTCATAACGGCGCGATCGCGCCGGTTTCCCTCGCCGTTCCATCATGCTAAGAACGTCTCATCGCCGGCGGGCGGGGCAGAGCGTCGCCGCGCCGTAGCGGGCGTGGCGGAATTGGTAGACGCACTGGATTTAGGTTCCAGCGACGCAAGTCGTGGGGGTTCAAATCCCTCCGCCCGCACCAACCCGCCCTCAACCGTCCAGGACCCGCCGAGGACCCGTTCACCCGATGCAAGTCACCGAAACCAGCGCCACAGGCCTCAAGCACGAATTCACCGTGATGATCGAGGCCGGCGATATCGAGAGCAAGGTGCAGTCGAAGCTCGAGGAGCTGAGCCGCTCGGTTCGCCTTCCAGGCTTCCGCCCGGGCAAGGTCCCCCTCAAGCTGCTGCGGCAGCGCTTCGGCAACACGGTGCGAGGCGAAGTGCTGCAGCAGACGGTGGACGACAGCTCGTCGACCGCGATGCGCGAGCGCAATTTGCGCCCGGCGCTTCAGCCCAAGGTCGAGATCGTCGCCTTCAACGAAGGCGCCGATCTCGAATACAAGCTGGCGGTCGAAGTGCTGCCCGATATCCAGCCGATGAATTTCGCCGAGCTCGCGGTCGAGCGGCTGAAGCCCGAAGTGCCCGACGAAGAGGTCGACCAGGCGATCGAACGTCTGGCCCAGCGCCAACGCAAGCAGGAACCGGTCGAGCGTCCCGCCGAAAAAGGCGACGTGGTGATGCTCGACTTCGCCGGCACGTCGGAAGGAGCGCCCGTTCCGGGCGCGCAAGCGACCGACTATGCCCTGGAGCTTGGCAGCAACAGCTTCATCCCCGGCTTCGAAGACGCGCTGCTCGGCGCTTCCGCAGGCGAGCAGCGCACCCTCGACCTGACCTTCCCGGCCGATTACGGCAGCGCCGATCTCGCCGGCAAGCCGGTGCAGTTCGCGGTCACCGTAAAGGCGGTGCGGGCGCTCCAGCCGCAGCCGATCGACGAATCGCTTGCCGCCGCCATGGGGTTCGACACGCTCGACGAGCTGCGCAAGACCGTGCGCGAGCAGATCGAGCGCGACTATGGGCGCCTCGCCCGCCAGAAGCTGAAGCGCGACCTCCTGGACAAGCTGGCCGAACAGCACCATTTCCCGGTCCCTGAGGGCATGGTGGAAATCGAATTCGACGGCATCTGGAAACAAGTCGAAGCGGAGCGTCAGCGCGTGAAGGAGGCGGCCGCGTCCGCGGCGTCCGATCCCTCCGCTGCCACGCCCGAGCCCGAGACGCCCGAGGACGACGAGAAGATGAAGGCCGACTATCGCTCGATCGCCGAGCGCCGCGTGCGGCTTGGCCTGCTGCTTGCGGAAGTGGGCCGGATGAACAACATCACAGTGTCGCAGGAAGAGGTGAACCGCGCGCTTCTGGAACAGGCGCGCCGCTTCCCCGGGCAAGAGCGGCAGGTCGTCGAGTATTATCGCGCCAACCCTTCGCTCCTCGACGGGTTGAAGGCGCCGCTCTATGAGGACAAGGTGGTCGACCATATCGTCGAACTCGCCCAGGTGAGCGACCGGATCGTGGCGCCCAAGGACCTCGCCGCCGCTGTCGAGGCCTTGGAAGAGGACGACGGACAGCCCAAATCAGAGACGGGCGAGGCATCGCAAGGATGAAGAACGCCCTCGATCGCCGGTGTCCCGCCGGCGGGTCGAGTTCTCGGGAAAGGCAGGAGCGCATGGACCCCTACGAGTTTCAGATGAACAACCTGGTGCCGATGGTGGTCGAGCAGACCAACCGCGGCGAGCGGGCCTATGACATCTATTCGCGGCTTCTGGCGGAGCGGATCATATTCCTCGTCGGCCCCATCAACGACGCGGTCTCGAGTCTCGTCTGTGCACAGCTCCTGTTCCTCGAGTCGGTGAACCCGTCCAAGGACATCGCGTTCTATATCAACTCGCCGGGCGGGGTCGTGACCTCGGGCCTCGCGATCTACGACACGATGCAATACATCCGGTCGGACATCGCCACGGTCTGCATCGGCCAGGCCGCCTCCATGGCCTCGCTGCTGCTGGCGGCGGGTGCCAAGGGCAAGCGCAAATCGCTCCCCAATTCCCGCATCATGATCCATCAACCCTCGGGCGGCGCCCAGGGCCAAGCGACCGACATCGAGATTCAGGCGCGCGAGATCCTGCAGCTTCGTGCGCGGCTCAACGAAATCTACGTCAAGCACACGGGCCAGTCGCTCGACACGATTCAAAGCGCGGTCGAGCGTGACAAGTTCCTTTCCCCCGGCGAGGCCAAGGAGTTCGGCATCATCGACGATGTCATGGTAAGCCGGCCCGCCCGCGAGGAGGAAGCCCGGGCCAAGGCGTCCTGACCCCTTTTGTTCCGGCCGGTTAACCCCCACATTTAACTGGTTATTGAGTGCCGGACGGTAGATATTGTCCAATTGGAATTGCCTGTGCGGGCTGAACCCGTGTGGGCCAAGCCCGGGGGTCACTCGGTTGGGTGACGGAGAGCGATGACGAAGTCCAGCGGCGGCGATTCAAAGAACACCCTTTACTGCTCCTTCTGCGGCAAAAGCCAGCACGAGGTCAGAAAGCTTATCGCGGGTCCTACGGTCTTCATCTGCGACGAGTGTGTCGAGCTCTGCATGGACATCATCCGTGAAGAGCACAAGACGACGCTCGTCAAATCCCGCGACGGCGTGCCCACGCCGCGCGACATCTGCAAGGTGCTCGACGATTATGTGATCGGCCAGGATCACGCCAAGCGCGTCCTGTCGGTCGCGGTCCACAACCACTACAAGCGGCTGGCGCACGGCGCCAAGAACAATGACGTCGAGCTTGCCAAGTCCAACATCCTGCTGGTGGGGCCCACGGGCTCGGGCAAGACCCTTTTGGCTCAGACCTTGGCGCGCATCATCGACGTGCCCTTCACCATGGCGGACGCCACGACCCTCACCGAGGCGGGCTATGTCGGCGAGGATGTCGAGAACATCATCCTGAAACTGTTGCAGGCCGCGGACTACAATGTCGAGCGCGCCCAACGCGGCATCGTCTATATCGACGAGGTCGACAAGATTTCGCGCAAGTCGGACAATCCGTCCATCACGCGCGACGTGTCGGGCGAAGGCGTGCAGCAGGCGCTCCTCAAGATCATGGAGGGCACGGTCGCGTCGGTCCCGCCCCAAGGCGGGCGCAAGCATCCGCAGCAGGAATTCCTCCAGGTCGACACCACCAACATCCTGTTCATCTGCGGCGGCGCTTTCGCGGGCCTGGAGAAACTCATCTCCCAGCGCCGCCAGGGCACGACGATCGGCTTCGGCGCCGAGGTGCGTGGCCCCGAGGAGCGCAAGACCGGCGAGATCCTCAAGGATCTCGAGCCCGAGGATTTGCTCAAATTCGGGCTGATCCCTGAATTCGTCGGCCGTCTGCCCGTGGTGGCGACGCTCGAGGACCTGGACGAGGGCGCCCTTGTCGACATCCTGCTGAAGCCCAAGAACGCGCTCGTGAAACAGTATCAGCGCCTGTTCGAGATGGAGGACGTGAAGCTCGAATTCCAGGACGAGGCGCTATCGGCCATCTCGCACAAGGCGATTGCCCGCAAGACGGGTGCGCGCGGCCTGCGCTCGATCATGGAATCGATCCTGCTCGAACCGATGTTCGAGCTGCCGGGACTCGACGGCGTGACCGGCATGGTCATCTCGAAAGAGGTAGTCGAAGGGCGCGCGACGCCACTCTATATCTACTCCGAGCGGCGCGGCGACTACATGGAACGCCGCGGCGAGGGCGGCGCCGGAGCCTGAGACCGGGCGCTTCGGAACCCGCGTCCTTTTGTCGCCATCGGACCGTTAAGGGAAGGTTGCCGTCGGGCGAGCTTCCCCTTGACGCAAACCGATACATTTCCACTTATTGAAGGTTGACCAAGGCAGCCGGACCCGTTCTCCGGCTGTTCACGAAAGGGGCGCCATGCTCGAACCTTCCCGCGGCACGCTGTACCCGGTCCTGCCGCTCCGCGACATCGTGGTATTCCCGCACATGATCGTGCCCTTGTTCGTCGGGCGCGAGAAGTCGGTGCGCGCTCTTGAAGATGTGATGAAGGACGATAAGCAGATCCTGCTGGTGACCCAGAAGAACGCCGCGCAGGACGATCCCGGCCCCGGCGACATCTATACCGTCGGCACGGTCGGCACGGTGCTTCAGCTTCTGAAGCTGCCGGATGGTACGGTCAAAGTGCTGGTCGAGGGCGGCCAACGCGCCCGCACCCTGCGCTTCACCGACAACGAATCGTTCTTCCAGGCTTATGCCGAGACGGTCCCGGACAAAGTGGGCGAGCGCCAGGAGCTCGAGGCGCTGGCCCGCACGGCGGTGACCCAGTTCGAACAATATATCAAGCTCAACAAGAAGATCCCGCCCGAGGTACTGGTCTCGATCAATCAGATCGACGAGCCGTCGAAGCTCGCCGACACCCTCGCTTCGCACTTGGCGTTGAAGATTCCCGAGAAGCAGGAGCTTCTCGAGACCGAGACCGTTTCCGAGCGCCTCGAGAAGGTGTTCGGCTACATGGAAAGCGAGATCGGCGTCCTTCAGGTCGAAAAGCGCATACGGTCGCGTGTGAAGCGTCAGATGGAGAAGACGCAGCGCGAGTACTATCTCAACGAGCAATTGAAGGCGATCCAGAAGGAATTGGGCGAAGGCGAGGACG
>DATJLY010000229.1:0-3188 GCA_035509095.1 Allostellaceae bacterium
GCGCCTCTTCCGCTTGCCGCACGCATTTCTGGGTCACCTCTGCCATGGTCGCCGGCATCGGCAGCTTGAGCCCGGGCGAATCCACCCGCCTTTCCCCGGTCCAGAGCTCGAAGGCGTCGGCAAGATCCGAACAAGCGCGCCAGACCTGGGCCGCGACGGCGAGCGCGAAGATATCGTCCTCGGCCACGAAATCGTGCCGGCCGATAATGGCATCCAAGCGACGGAAATAGAGCCGATAGCCACCCATACTCCCCTCCCAACCCCGGGTGAATGTCGGTTCCCGGTTTAAGGGAGGCGGCGTGAGTCCGGCGTGAATCCGGTTGCGCCTCAGGCATGGCCGGTGCGCACCCGTTCCGGCGTGAGGGGCGCGCGGCGGACGCGCTGACCGGTGGCATCGAAGACGGCGTTGGCAAGCGCCGCGCCCACCGGGCGGCTCGACGGTTCGCCGGCCCCATAGACCGGCAGGTCGGGCCGGTTGATCAGCACCACCTCGACCCGTTCCGGCGCGTCGGCGATGTCGATGATCGGATAGGTCAGCCAGTCGACGCTCGTCACCTTGTCGGGCTCGAACTTGGTCTCCTCGATCAGCGAGCGGCTGGCGCTGTGGACCACGTTGTCCTCGATGCAAGCGGTGAGCGCGCCGGGATTGACGATGAGGCCGCAATCGTGCGCCACCACGAAATGCTTGGGATTGACCTTGCCGGTCTTGAGATCGACCTCGATGTCGGCGACGCAAGCGACGACCGTGTGGCCGCGCTGGCAATAGGCGAAGCCGCGGCCTTGGGCCACGCCGTCGCTTTGGCGGCCTTTGGGCCCCGACACGCGCGGCTCCCATTTGGCCTGTTCCGCCGCTGCCTTCACCACGGCGATGTCGCGCGGCGCGGTCAGATATTTGAGGCGGAATGCGACCGGGTCGCTGCCTGCCTCATGCGCCAGCTCGTCGATGAAGGATTCGCTCGCGAACTGGATTTGCGGACCGACCGGATCGCGCAAATGCGACGTGCGCAGGGGCGAGCCCCGGTCGAGCAATGGCGCGACCGTCTCCCACGCGAGGAGCTTGTTGTCGAAGCCATAGGATTCCGCGGGAATGCCGAATCCATCGAGCGAGGCAAGCTCGATCCCCATGAGCTGACCCGCGAGGCTATAGCGCGGGTCGCTTTCATTGGTGTCGATGTCGACGCGCGAAAACCCCTTGCTCTCGAACTTATAGGCGATGACGGTGCCGTTCGCGTCGAACCCGGCGCGCGCGCGGTGGATCGAGGCCGGGCCTTTGGGGTCCCAGCCATGGCCCTCATAGCGCATATATTGGAGACGCACCGGCCGCCCCACCGCTTGCGCCAGCACGGCGGCGTCGAGCGCGGCGTCGCCCGCGTCGTTGCGGCCATAGGCGCCGGCGCCCGGGATCCAGTGCGCGACGACATGCTCGACCGGCAGCTTCAGGATCGCCGCGACGCCGTCGCGCGCGAAATGCGGCTTCGACGTACCGGTCCACAAAATCGCCTTGCCGTCCTTCACCTCGCAGACGGCGCAGCCTGGCCCCATGCTGGAATGCGACTGGTAGGGCCATTCATATTCCGCCTCGACGACACGCGCCGCCTTGGCGAGCGCGGCGTCGACATCGCCCTTGGCGACCGGCGCCTCGCGATGGCGCACCGGCGCTTGGCGGATGTGGTCGTATAGCTCCTCGTATTTGGGGAACGGCGCCGCCGCGTTGGACCAGGTCACTTTGAGACGCTGCGCTGCGCGGATCGCGTCCCATTCCTTGTCCGCGACGACGCCGAGGAACCCGTCCTTCCAAACGGCTTTCGCGCCGGGAAGCCCTTTCAGCGAAGTCTCGTCGACGGCGGTCGGCACCGCGCCCGGCACCGGCGGGCGGATCATGCGGCCGTGAACCATGCCCGGCACCTTCACGTCGACGACATAGGTCGCGCGCGCGAACACCTTGTCGTGGATGTCGCGGCGCGGAAACGTCTTGCCGACGACGTGATAGGAAGAAGCGGGCTTCGGCTGCGCCTTGCCCTTGGAAACGAGCGGATTGCCGTATTTGCCGTTCCACTCGAGCTGCGCATGGAAATAGCGCCCGCCGATGAGCTGGCCATAGCTCACATGCCGGTTCGGATCGGCGCGGAGAGAGACGACGCCGTCCGAGACATCGACCTTGTCGACCGTGGTGCCAAGCTTCTTGGCGGCCATCTCGACCAGGATGCGGCGCGCCTCTGCCGCGACGAGGCGCATGGTGGCGCCGCCCAGCTCGAGGCCGGTGCTGCCGCTGGCGCCGCCCTGGTTGACGGTGCGCGCGGTGTCGCCCATCACCACCTCGACATGCGCGAAGTCGAGGTCGAGCTCTTCGGCGACGATCGCGGCGACGCCGAGATCGGTGCCTTGCGCGCTGTCGGTCTTGCCGAAATAGGCGACCGCGCTGTTGTCCTGGCGCACCGCGATGAAGCTGTCGAGCTCGGTCGGGACGAGCGGCGGCTTCTGGTCGGCGGCGAAGGCCGCCTCGGGCAGCGTCAGCGAAACGACCAGCGCGCCCGCGCCCTTGAAGAGGTCGCGGCGCAGGATCGGGGACAGCTCGATTGGGGTCATGGCCGCCTCCCTCACGCTTGCGCCGCGCGCTTGACGGCGCGCAGGATCGAGAGATGGGTTCCGCAGCGGCACTTGAGCCCGCTGAGACCTTGGCGGATTTCGGCATCGGACGGGTGCGGGTTCTGCGCCAGAAGCGCCGCCGCCGTCATGATCCAGCCATTGATGCAGTAGCCGCATTGCGGCACCTGCTCCTCGATATAGGCGGCCTGGATCGGGTGGGGATGCTCGGGCGTGCCGAGACCCGCCAAGGTCGTGATCTTCTTGCCGGCGACAGATGCGACCGGCGTCACGCACGAGCGCGTCGCCGCGCCGTCGACATGGACGGTGCAGGCGCCACATTGCGACAACCCACAGCCAAAGCGCGGATTGGCAAGGCCAAGCTCGTCCCGAAGCGCATAAAGGAGCGGCATGTCGGGATCATCGATCGCGATGTCGTGCGACCTGCCATCGACTTCGAGTTTCATTCGATGCGCCATTGTCACCTCCCCAGGGATGGCATTTCGGTACTCCCGCCCCGAAGCCGTGGCAACCCCTCACCCGCCCTTCCCCCTTGAGGGTCAGGTCGCCGGCGGAGGGTGACAACGGCACCGGTCATCGCCGAT
>DATJLY010000230.1:0-6093 GCA_035509095.1 Allostellaceae bacterium
GCAGGACGGCAAGATCGGTGACCACGTCACCCTCGAGCTGCGCGGCCCACGCCTCGCCCGGCGAGACGGCGACCAACAGGCTGCGCATCACGGCGCGAGCCGCAGCGCCGGCGCGTATCCGGTCCCGGCAAGAAGCTGCGCGGTCTCATAGAGCGGCAGTCCCACGACGTTCGAATAGGATCCGCCGAGGCTTCGCACGAACCGCGCGGCTCGGCCCTGGATCGCATAGCCGCCGGCCTTGCCGCGCCATTCGCCGCACGCGAGATATCCCGCGATCTCGTCCTCGCCGAGGCGCTTGAACGTGACCGCGCTTTCAACCGATCGCGTCACCAGCCGACCATCGGGGGTCACGAGCGCGATGCCGCCATGGACCCGGTGCCGTCGCCCCGACAAGAGGATCAGGCACGCGCGCGCTTCCGCCTCGTCCGAAGGCTTGGGCAGAATACGGCGCCCGCACGCGACCACCGTATCGGCGCCGAGGACGAAGGCACCGTCATGCCGCTCGGCGACCAGCCGGGCCTTGGCGATGGCAAGCCGCAAGGCGTGACGCGCGGGCGTTTCGCTGCGGAGCGGCGTCTCGTCGATGTCGGCGGGATCGATGATATCTGGCGGCAACGCGATCTGGGCCAAAAGATCGAGCCGGCGCGGCGAGGCGGAGGCCAGCACGAGCGGCGCGGTCCGCCTCATGCTCGGATATGCAGCACGCACAGCAAGGTGAAGAGACGCCGCGCGGTGCTGAAATCCACCGTGACACGCTCTCCGAGCTGATCGCGCAGCAGCTCCGAGCCTTCGTCATGGAGCGCGCGGCGGCCCATGTCGATCGCCTCGATGCGCGCGGGATTGGCCTGGCGGACGGCGGTGTAATAGCTCTCGCAAATGAGGAAGTAGTCCTTGACGATGCCGCGGAAAGCCGAGAGCGGCAGGAGCACGCGCTCGATCGGGCGATCTTTGTCGTCACGGATATCAAGCGCGAGCCGGCTTTCCTCGATGGCGAGATGAAGATGGAACGGCCCTTTGCGCCCAGACATCGGGGCGAAACTGTTTTCGTGCAGCAGGTCCGCGATCGCGACCGCGCGCTCGTGCTCGATATCTTCGTTGCGTCGGACGACGGTGCGCTCGTCGAGCGTGATCTGGGCGATGCGGCGCGTGCGGTCCGGCATCGCGTGGCTCAGCGACGCGGCATGTTGAGGCGGATCGCGACCGACTGCGCATGCGCGTCGAGCCCTTCGGCACGCGCCAGCGCGACCGCCGCCGGCCCGAGACGGCGCAAACTGTCGGCATCGCACCCCATGAGGGACGTGCGCTTCAGGAAGTCATGAACGCCGAGCCCCGACGAAAAGCGGGCGCTGCGCGCGGTCGGCAGAACGTGGCTCGGACCCGCGACGTAGTCGCCGATGGCCTCGGGCGTGTGGCGGCCGAGGAAGATGGCGCCGGCGTTGCAAATCCTCGCCGCCAGCTCGTCGGGCGCTTCGACCGCAAGCTCGAGATGCTCGGGCGCCAGCCGATCGACGAGAGACACGGCGTCGTCGAGCGCACGAACCAGGATGATGGCGCCGTTCCGGCGCCAGCTCGCGCCGGCGATGGCGTGGCGGGGCAGGTCCGCGAGCGCGTTCTCCACCGACGCCGCGACGCTGTCGGCAAAGCCGGCATCGTCCGTGATGAGGACGGCCTGCGCGGCCTCGTCGTGCTCCGCCTGGGCCAACAGATCGGCGGCGATCCAGTCCGGGTCGTTGCCGCCATCCGCAACCACCAGAATCTCGGACGGCCCGGCCACCATGTCGATGCCGACCGCGCCATAGACGCAGCGCTTTGCCGCCGCGACATAGGCGTTGCCGGGCCCGACGATCTTGTCGACGCGCGCCACCGTCTCGGTCCCATAGGCGAGCGCCGCGACCGCCTGCGCGCCACCAATCCGATAGATCTCGTCCACACCCGCGAGTTGCGCCGCGGCGAGCACCAGCGGATTGAGCGTGCCGTCCGGGCACGGGACGACCATCGCGAGCCGCGGCACCCGCGCGACCTTGGCCGGCACGGCGTTCATCAGCACGGACGATGGATAGGATGCCGTGCCGCCTGGCACATAGATCCCCACGGCGGCGATAGGGCGCCACCGCGCGCCGAGCCGGACGCCCGCTTCGTCGCAATAGTCCAGATCAGCGGGCATCTGGCGGCGGTGGTAGGCGCCGATGCGCTCGGCCGCCTGGGCCAGCGCCGCCAGCGTGTCGGCCGCGCAGGCCGCTCGCGCGGCAGCAATCTCCGTCCGCGAGACCCGCATTCCCGATCTCGCAAGGTCGAGACGGTCAAGACGGCGCGTATGCTCCACGACCGCGGCGTCGCCCCGTGCGCGCACGTCGGCGACGATGGCCGAAGCGGCGGCGGCGACGTCCTCTTCGATCTCGCGCTTCATCGCGACCAGAGCCTCGAACGACGCGGCGAAGCCGGGCGCCCGCCAATCGAGCCTAAGCGGCATCGACCGCCTCGCGAAAGCGCTCGACCCAGACATGGATCTCCTCGGCGCGTGTCTTGAGCGCCGCGCGGTTGACGATGAGGCGAGAGGTCACATCGGCGATATGCTCGATCTCGACGAGGCCGTTGGCGCGCAAGGTCGTCCCGGTCTGGACGAGATCGACGATCTGACGGCTCAGGCCGATGCTGGGCGCCAACTCCATCGCGCCTTGTAGCTTGATGCACTCGGCCTGCACGCCGCGCTCGGCGAAATGCCGTCGCGCGATCTCGGGATATTTGGTCGCGACGCGGACATGGCTCCAGCGGCGCGGATCATCACTCTTGGCGTCCTCCGCCGGTTCGGCGACGACCAGGCGGCAATGCCCGACCCGCAGATCGAGCGGCACATAGATCTCGGAGTAATTGAACTCCATCAGCACGTCGTTGCCGGCGACGCCCAGTTGCGCCGCGCCGAACGCGACGAACGTCGCCACGTCGAAGTTGCGGACTCGGACGACGTCGAGCGCCGGATCGCTGGTCTTGAAGCGAAGCTGGCGGGATTCGGGATCGTCGAAGGCGCTCTCGATCTCGATGCCGGCACGCGCAAGGACGGGCGTCACTTCGTCAAGGATGCGTCCTTTCGGCAGCGCCAGCACCAGCGTCTCGTTCGATTGCGGCATCTTGTCCATCCGCCGCCACCCTAGCGCCCCGCGACATTCCGAGGCAAACGGGACGTGGTGCCGATGACGCGCGAGGAAAGCCGAGGTCCTATTCCGGATGCCGCGGACGCCAGCGCGTAGGCCACGGCTCGCCCAGATCGTCGAGCCGGCACGCGATCCGTTCGACTTCGATGCGGATGGCGCTGCCTCCGGCGAAGTGTAGGGTCAACACCTTGCCCTCGGCTCGAAGCGCGAGAAGCGCCAGTATCCGATCGCCGTCGCTGGGCGAAAAGCCGCGGCGCTGAACCGACACAACGGAGTCGACGCAAAGACCGGTGAGCGTGCGCTCGAATTGGCGCCTTATGCCATCGACACCGGGCTCCCACCGAAACCGGTTGGCCACGAGCGCAAAGCGCTGCTCATCGGGCAGATAGGCCATTTCGGCGACCGGCACCAAAGAGTCCTGCAGGATCGCGGAAAGGACCTGAAGGTCGTCCGCATCGACCGCGCGCAGCCGCAGCGCGCTTGTCATGCTAGTCGTCGCCGGGAAGGCGCTCGATCGCGGCGCCACACGCGGCGAGCTTTTCCTCGAGCCTCTCATAGCCGCGGTCCAAATGGTAGACGCGGTTGATCATGGTCTCGCCTTCGGCCGCGAGCCCGGCCAGCACCAGCGATACCGAGGCGCGCAGATCGGTCGCCATCACCGGCGCGCCTTTGAGCCCGCCGACGCCGCGCACCAGGGCCGAAGCGCCATGCACGTTGATGTTGGCGCCCATGCGGCAAAGCTCGGGCACGTGCATGAAGCGGTTCTCGAAGATCGTCTCGGTGATCATCGCCGCGCCCGAGGCGGTCGTCATGAGCGCCATCATCTGCGCCTGGAGATCGGTCGGGAAGCCGGGAAACGGCTCCGTCATCACGTCGACGCCATGGACGCGGCCGTCGCGGCGGCGGACCCGCAGCGCGTTCTGGCCCTCGCTGACCGCGACGCCGGCGCCATCGAGGATCCGCGCCACGGCCGCGACCGTGTCCTGGCGCGCGCCGACGAGATCGACATCGCCCCCGGTGATCGCCGACGCCATCATGTAGGTCCCGGTCTCGATCCGGTCCGGGATCACCGCGTGCTCGGCGCCGTGAAGATGTGTCGTGCCGACGATGGTGACGCGGTCCGTGCCGGCGCCTGCGATGGTCGCGCCCATCGCCGTGAGGCAACGGGCGAGATCGACGATCTCGGGCTCGCGCGCGGCATTCACCAGGTGCGTCTCGCCGCGCGCAAGGCACGCGGCCATCATCAGGTTTTCGGTCGCACCGACCGACACCGTCGGGAAGACGATCTCGGCGCCGGTCAGACCGCGTTCGGCGCGCGCCTCGATATAGCCGCCGTCGAGAGAGACCGTCGCGCCGAGACGCTGAAGTCCCTTGATGTGGAGATCGACTGGGCGCGTGCCGATGGCGCAGCCGCCAGGCAGCGATACGCGCGCCTGACCCGCGCGCGCGACCAGCGGACCGAGCACCAGCACCGAGGCGCGCATCTTGCGCACGAGATCATAAGGCGCGGTGGTTGAAACGATGCGCCGCCCATCGAGCTCGAGCACCTGCCCCGCCTCGTCCTCATGCTCGGCGCCACGCATGGTGATGGAGACGCCATGCTGCACCAGAAGGTGCGCGAGCGTGGTGATGTCGGCAACGCGAGGCACGCGGCGCAGCACGAGCCGCTCGTCGGTCAACAGCGCCGCGACCATCAGCGGCAGCGCGGCATTCTTGGCGCCGCCGATCGGTATGCGGCCTTGAAGGGGAATGCCGCCGCGAATGCGAATTCGGTCCATGGCGCGGCTTCTTAGGGGATGAGACCCAGGCGCTCAAGCGCGCTTGGGCGACTCGGGAGCCGGCTCGTCGGTTCGCTCGCGCGCCTGGGCCTTGCGTCGGCCCAGGTTGGCGCGCAGCGCGCGCGCCAACCTCTCTTCGCGCGGCGATCCGTCGGGGCCTCGCTCCGGCCCGTCGGCGGGCGGCTTCTCGGGCTTGGACATGGGTCGGAGACTGATGAGGTGGAGGCCGACCGTCAACCCGCTGCTATTTCGCCGACGGCTTGGTTATGCTCGGTTCCTTCGAATAGGAGGATGCGATCCATGCCGCCCCTCAAGATCGCCACCGCCACGTACGGCCTGACACGCCCGCTGAAGCAAGGCGACGTGCGGTGCGCCACGCCGCTCGAGTTCGTCGAGGTCAATCAGATCACGACGGACGGGATGCGTCCGATGGTGCGCTCGCTCGCCTTCGACGTGTGCGAGATGGCGTTCACGACCTATCTCTGCGCCCGCGCGATGGGAAAGCCGCTCACCGCCATCCCGCTGTTCGTGACGCGCAACTTCCACCAATGGGCCGCTTTCTACAACGTCAAGTCGGGCATCAAGGGACCGAAGGATCTCGAAGGCAGGCGGGTCGGCGTCAATCGCGGCTATACTGTGACGACCGGATTGTGGAACCGCGGCATCCTGAAGCACGAATACGGCGTCGACCTCGACAAGGTGACCTGGTGCCCGACGGACGAGGAGCATGTGAGCGAGTTCGAGGCGCCCGCCAATGTCGACTACCGGTTCATGGGCCGCTCTTGCGCCGATCTGCTGGCCTCGGGCGAGCTCGACGCCGCCGTCGGCGACATCCCCATCACCTCGCCCGATGTCCGTCCTCTCATCCGGAACGCCCGCGAAGCTGGCTATGCGTGGTATGCCAAGACCGGCGTCTTTCCGGTCAATCACGGGCTCGTCGTCAAGAACTCGGTGCTTCAATCGGAGCCGCACGTGGCGGTGCACTTGTTCGAGGCGTTTTCGGCGGCGAAGAAAATCTATCTCGACCGTCTCCGCGCCCAGGCCGGTGGCGATGAAGCGGACGAGCTTGCGCGATCGCTTTCCCCGGTCGTGGGCGGCGACCCCTTCCCGTTCGGCGTCGCCGCCAACCGCCCGGCGCTCGAGACGATCATCGCCTATGCGGTCGA
>DATJLY010000231.1:0-8547 GCA_035509095.1 Allostellaceae bacterium
GAGCGAAGCGCCGCAGGCGCGCAGTCGAAGGACGCACGGGAGGGTGAGCTGACATGGTGCGTCCTTCGACTTCGCTGCGCTTTGCTCAGGACGAGGACGTTTCTTGATGTTTCTCGAACCGGTCCTCATCCTGAGCGAAGCGCCGCAGGCGCGCAGTCGAAGGACGCGCGGGAGGGTGAACTGACATGGCGACCGAGATCCCTTTCAACCGCGACTTCACCTGTGAGTACGGCATCGCCGAGACCTTGTCGCCGCTCGTGCGCCGGGTTGTCGCGCGCAACGCCAGTCCCTTCACCTTCAAGGGCACCGGCACCTACATCATCGGTCACGGCAAGGTCGCGCTGATCGATCCCGGTCCCGATCTCGCCGATCATGTCGAGGCGTTGCTCGATGCGATCCGCGGCGAAAGCGTGACGCACATCCTCATCACCCATACGCACCGCGACCATTCGCCCGCGGCGGCGGCGGTGAAGCGCGCGACCGGCGCGCGCACGTTCGGCTATGGCCGGCACGGCTCCGGCCGAGCGGAGGACCGCGCGCCCATCGCGGGCACGACCGAAGAAGGCGGCGATCATGATTTCGTGCCCGACGTGAAGGTGCGCGACGGCGACACGGTCGAAGGGCCGGGCTGGCGCATGAGCGTGGTCGAGACGCCGGGCCACACCTCGAACCATGTCTGTTACCAACTTGCCGAAGAGAACACGCTCTTTTCCGGCGACCACGTGATGGGCTGGTCGACCAGCGTGATCGCGCCGCCCGACGGCGACATGAACGCCTATATGCGGTCGCTCCACAAATTGCTGCCGCGCGGCGAGGCGCTGTACCGGCCGACGCACGGGCCTGCCATCGCCGCGCCGCAACACTATGTCGGGACGTTCATCGCCCATCGCAACGAGCGCACGGAAGAGATCCTGAAGCGGCTCGCCGCGGGCGACGAGACGATCGAGGCGATCGTGCGCGCGGTCTATCGCGGTCTCGATCCGCGGCTCGTGCCGGCGGCCGGGCGCTCGGTCCTCGCGCATCTCGTGGCGCTCGTCGAGAACGGGACCGTGCAAAGCGACGGACCGCCGAGCATCGACGGACGCTATCGCCTCACGTAACGAGGCTCACCCCACCGCCGGACACGAGGCGAGGTCGGGGATCGGCACGCCGTGCGCGCCCATGCAGCAGCGCATGAATTGCTTGCGGCGCGCGTCGGGCACGGACTGGTCGTCGATCGCCTGCTCGCAGGTCAGCATCTGCCAGCGATAGTCGGCGCCGTGGTTATAGTAGTTGCCATAGAGATTGCCGTAGGGATCGGCCAACCCGAACTGCGACGCGCAGCCGGAAAGAAGCAGGGCAAGGCAAAGCGGAAGGCCCCACCTCACCCCCTCCCTCTCCGCCCCTCGGGGCGGAGCGGGAGGGACCCGCGCATCGCCTTCCCGACTCCCGTCACCCCCGGGCTTGACCCGGGGGTCCATGGATTGCCGGGTCAAGCCCGGCAATGACGAAACGAAATGAGACATCTGCAACCGGCTACGCCAACGGCTCCTTGCCGTCGACCAGGACGAAGCAGATGCGGCACGGCTCCTTGCCGCGGTTGACCCAGGCGTGGTTGGTCGCCTGCTGCACCAGAATGTCGCCGGCCTTCAGATGGACTTCGCTGTCATCCAAGAGCATGTCGCACTCGCCCGCCATGATGATCGCGTAATCGATGGTGCGGGTGCGGTGCATCGAGGGATGGCGCGGCTTCTTGGCGCGCGGGTGCGAATGCTCGGGCCCCAGATGCGCCTGCATCGCGCCGACATCGAGCGTCGACACGTCGCCGGTCGGCGGCAGGTCGAGGAAGCGCACCACCGAGCCGCCGCGCGGCGGCGGAATGTCGATCTGCCGCGCCATCTTGTCGGTCTTGCCCTTCATGTCGGCGGGCGTCTCGTCGGTCACCCAGATATTGTAGATGACGGCGCCTTCGGGGCGGCGGCTGACATGCGGCGTCGGCCCGTCGAGCAGCACGACGGCTTTGCCTGAATCGTCGTGCGTCGTGACGACGCGGCGGATTTCCTTGCTGAGGCTCATGGGCGTCTCCCGTGGTTTGGCGGCAAGGCGCTAACCTACCGCTGTTCTCCGCGCGATGGAATCGTCTTGGGGCGCGCCCCATTGTCAAGGCGCGGCAAAGGCACCTATAAATTCAGCGGGGACAAGACGGAACACAAGAATTGGTGCTGCAATCACCGCAACCGGAGGGACGCTCGATGCAACGAATTTGGGGGCTTGGCACTCTTTTTCTCGCGCTCGCATGGGCGGTCGCGGCGCACGCGGCCGACCCGATCAAGATCGGCTTCAGCATGGCCTTGACCGGCGGGCTCGCGCCCAACGGCAAGTCGGCGCTCCTTGCGATGCAGATCTGGGAATCGGACATCAACGCCAAGGGCGGGCTGCTCGGGCGGCCGGTGAAGCTTGTCTATTACGATGATCAAAGCCAGCCCAACACGGTGCCGGCGATCTATACGAAGCTGCTCGATATCGACAAATGCGATCTCGTCGTCGGTCCTTATGCGACCGCACAGATCGCGCCGGCGATGCCGATCGTGATGCAGCGTCACCTGGCGTTCATCACGCTCCTCGGATTGGCGGTCAATGATCAGTTCCATTATGACGGCTATTTCCAGATCGCGCCCAGCGGGCCGCACGCGGCCGCCGATTTCAGCAAGGGCTTCTTCCAGGTCGCCGAACAGCAGAATCCCAAGCCGAAAACGATCGCCTATGCCTATGCCGATCAGGAATATTCGCACGCCGCCGAAGAGGGCGCGGTCGCGAACGCCAAATCGCTCGGCCTCAAGACGGTCTATGAGAAGAGCTATCCGCCGACCACGACCGACTTCACGCCGATCGTGCGGGCGATCAAGGCCGTCGATCCCGACATCCTGCTGATCGCCTCTTATCCGCCCGATTCGGTCGGCATGGTGCGCGCCATCCACGAGGTCGACATCCAGCCGAAGATGGTGGGCGGCGCGATGGTCGGGCTGCAATCGACCGCGATCAAGGTGCAGCTTGGCCCGCTTCTCAACGGCATCATCAATTATGATTTCTGGCTGCCGGGCAAGACCATGGAGTTCCCGGGCGTGATGGAGCTCATCAAGCGCTATCAGGCGAAAGCCGAAGCGCAAGGCGTCGATCCGCTGGGCTATTACATGGTTCCTTTCGCCTATGCCTATCTCCAGGTTCTGGGTGACGCGGTCGAGGCGACCAAAGGGCTCGATCAGGAGAAGCTCATCGCCTATATGCACAAGACGACGTTCAAGACGGTGGCGGGCGACGTGAAGTTCGGGGCCGACGGCGAGTGGGCCGAATCGCGCATGCTGGACGTGCAGTATCAGCACGTCGTCGGCAACGACGTGGCGCAGTTCCGCAATCCCAAGAGCACCGTGATCCTGACACCCGCCAAGTACAAGGACGGCAAGGTCATCTATCCCTATGTGGACGCGCTGAACTAAGTGCCTGACGATGGCGAACCTCCGGCGGAGCGGCCCAAACCGCCGCTCCGCCTGCTCCACCGGTTCCTTCTGGTGCGGCTGTCGAGCCAGATGGCGTGGCAGATGCAGGCCGTCGCGGTCGGCTGGTATGTCTATGCCCTGACCGGCAGCGCGTTCGATCTGGGCCTCATCGGGCTCGTGCAGTTCGTGCCGTTCGCCGGGCTGGCGCTGGTCGCGGGGCATCTCGTCGACCGCCACCCGCGGCGGACCATCGTCACCTTGGCGTTGGCGCTCGAATGCTTGTTGAGCGTCGCGTTGGCGGCGCTGGCGCTGTTGGGCGCGCGCGACGCCGCGCCGATCTTCCTGGTGATCGCGGGCTATGGCGCCTGCCGCGCGTTCGAGCAGCCGGCGACGCAATCCTGGCTGCCCTCGCTGGTGCCGGCGGCGGAGTTCCCGCGCTCGGCCGCGCGTCTTTCCTTCACGTCGCAGACGGCGGTGATCGTCGGTCCCGCGATCGGCGGCCTTCTCTACATCCTTGGGCCGGCGGCGCCCTTTGCGGTGGTGGCGGCGCTGCAGGTGGGCGCGCTCGTGCTGGTGCGCAGCCTGCCCGGCGAGGAGCGCCGCGCCGAGAGCGAGCCGCTGTCGTGGGACGCGATCCTTGGCGGCGTGCGCTTCATCCGGCGCGAGGAGATGATCCTTGGCTCGATCACGCTCGACCTGTTCTGCGTGCTGTTCGGCGGCGTGACCGCGCTCTTGCCGATCTATGCGCGGGACATCCTGCATGTGGGGCCGGCGGGGCTCGGCCTGTTGCGCAGCGCGCCGGCGATGGGCGCACTCGTCACCGGCATTGTGCTGTCGCTCCATCCGCCCGACCGCCGCGCCGGCCCGCGCATGATGGTCGCGGTGGCGATCTATGGCGCGGCGACGCTCGTCTTCGGCGTCTCGCACACGCTCTTTCTGTCGCTCGCGGCGCTGATGGTCCTGGGCGCGGCCGACATGCTGAGCGTCGTGATCCGCTCGACCCTGGTGCAGGTCGTGGCGCCCGACGCGATCCGCGGCCGCGTCACCTCGGTCGCGTCGCTCTTCACCGGCGCGTCGAACCAACTGGGCCAGTTCGAATCGGGGGTCACGGCGGCGTGGTTCGGGCCGGTGGGATCGGTGGTGCTGGGCGGGCTTGCGACGCTCGCCATCGTCGCGCTGTGGACGCGGCGTTTTCCCGCGCTCTTGCGGCTCGACCGGCTGGCGTTCAAGGAGGAGGCGATGGACATCGCGCGCGAGAGCGTGCCAGAGTCCTCGCTTCCAGTCTGAGGGAGGCGACCATGCTCACACTCTATTACGGACCCGGCGCGTGCTCGATGGCGTCCCACATCGTGCTCGAGGAGAGCGGCGAGAAGTACGAGCCGCGCAAGGTCAATCTCGCGGGCGGCGAGCAGCGCACGCCCGACTATGCGAAGATCAACCCGCATGGCCGCGTGCCGGCGCTGCGTCTCGATGACGGCGAGGTGGTCACCGAGAACACCGCGATCCTGCCTTATCTCGGCAAGCGGTTCGGCCTGTGGCCGACCGATCCCAAGGGCGAATCGCGCGCGCTCGAATTCATCGGCTGGTTCGCCTCGACCGTGCATCCCGCGCACGGCCATGTCGGCCGGCCCGAGCGCTATGCCGCCGATCCCTCGGCGCACGCGACGATCAAGGAGACCGGGCTCAAGACCTTCCACTCCTATCTTCAGGAGATCGACCAGAAGCTCGCCGGCCGCGAGTTCCTGGGCGACAGATTCTCGGTGCTCGATCCCTATGGCTTCGTCTTCTATGTCTGGGGCGTGCGGCGCGAGCTGCCGATGGCCGCGCTCAAGAATTACAGCGCGTTCAAGGACCGCATGGTCGCCCGGCCCGCGGTGCAGCGCGTGCTGGCGGACGAGCAGATCAAGGTCTAGATCGTGGTCGCCCATTTTTTCGTCATTGCCGGGCTTGACCCGGCAATCCATGGACCCCCGGATCAAGTCCGGGGGTGACGGATAGTGGGCCTTGGACGTCGCGCGATTTGACCCCGCGGCCTCATTTCCCCATCGCCTTGCGCTTCCAGAGCTCCCACGGGCGGTGGAGCATGCGGTCATTCACTTCGGCGCCCGCGCGCGCCTCGGCCGGCGTCAGATAATTGACCCGGCCGAGACGCATCGCCTCGGACTGAAGCCGTGCGTTCAGTTCCATATAGATGGCGCGATAGACCGCCTGCTGCAGTGATTGTCCCACCGCGACCGAGCCGTGGCCACGCATCAGCGCGGCCGGCTTGCCGCCCAAGCTCTTCGCGAGCGCCCGGCCAAGCTTGTTGTCGGTGATGAGGAGGTTGGTCGCGCGCCCGGCGACCTTGCGGATCTCGAAGACGGGCACGCCCTCGCCCAGGAATCCGGTCATGTGATAGAGCGGCTTGAGCGCCACCGGCGTCGCGCCGAACGGCACGAGGTTGGGCGAATGGCTGTGCACCACCGACTGCACGTCGGGACGCGCGCGATAGATTTCGCCATGGATGAACCGCTCGAGGAACACGGACCGCCCCCGCGCATCGACGGGCGCCCCGTCGAGATCGAATTCCATGAGGTCGGCGGCTGACACGAGGCCCGCCGCCATGCTGCGCGCAAGCCAGAACCGGTCGGGGCGCTTTGGATCGCGCAGGCTTACATGGCCGAATCCGTCCAGGACGCCTTCCGAGAACAGGATGCGGTTTGCGGCGACGAGATCGTCGCGAGATCCTTTATCCATGGTCAATTGCCTCTTGTTTGGGCAGGGCCGATCCATGCAACGCAAGTCGCCGGGCGGCGTTCGTATGGGAGGTAGGTCAGCACGTTACTGAACGGAGGCGACGCTATCGCGTGCAGGGTAGGAAAGGTGCTGTCTCATGGGAAAAACTCCGGAACTCGTGGCAAGCCATGCCACGTGGATGTCACACGCACAAGTTCCTGCCGATCCCACGTCATCGACGAATGGGAAAGCGACCATGAGTCCCGCGAGCAGCCGGCCGCGTCGGCGCACCGCAAAGGAGCACGGGCCCGATCCGATTGACGTCGAAGTCGGGCGCCGGGTGCGACTTGCGCGCGAACTCGCGCACATGACTCAAGTCGATGTCGCATCCCGCATCGGCATCAGCTTCCAGCTCGTGCAGAAATACGAACAGGGCGAAATCCGCGTCTCCGCGAGCCGGCTCTATCAATTCGCGACGCTGCTCCAAAAGCCGATCGATTTCTTCTTCGCCGCGGCCGAGACCGAAGCCGCGAACGGCGTCGGGCGGCACGAGATGGAGCTGATCGAGGCCTATCGGCGGATCACCAATCCTGAGGTCAAGGACCGGCTGTCGCAACTCGTAAGAGGCATGAGTCAGCACCCTCAGGACGGCGTCCCGAAGGGCCGCGCGCGGTCGACGGGGCGCGCCAAATAGGACTTGTGCTTTGATGGCCACGGGGTCAGTCTGCGCGTCAAGAAGCGGAGGAGGCGCGCATGCACCAGGACCCAAAGAGTGGGCCGGGCATTTCCATTTCATGTGCATTTCCCGCGCAAGGGCGCGTCCGGCCCGAGGAAGTGGTGCGCCGCAAGCTGATGCAGAAAATGATGGCGCGCCGCGACCGCCGTGCGGCCGGAACGGCGCCCGCCCGCCGCGCCGGGGGCTGATCGCCGCCTCGCTCAGGCCGCACTGTCGCGGCTGCGATTGACGATGAAGGCCTCGCCGACCGCGAGGAAATCCTCGACCAGCGACACGAACCGGGCCGGTTGATCGACATCGATCGCGTGCGCGGCATCATGGACATAGATGAGATGCGAACGCCGGATGCGCTCCTTTAGGAGGCGCGGGCTCGCCACCGGGACCAGCCCGTCCTTGGTCCCGTGCAGGATCAAGGTCAGCGCGCTGATGTCGCCCAGCCGACCCTGAAGATCGCGGTCGTTCGTCTTCTTGCCGAGATAGTGATCCACTGTCTCTCGATTGCTGCGGTGGATGTCCAGCGACCGGGTGTCGGGCAAAAGATTTTCCGGATGCGCAAAGGCGAGCTGACGCAGCTTGGCGAGATCGGTCGGCAGGCCCGGCGCGCCGTCGGGTGCGAATCCTGCCGGCGCGTGCAGGACGAGCTGCTGCAACCGGTCGGGATGATCGACCGCAAGCCAGCACGCGACCCAGCCGCCGAACGAATGGCCCATCACGTCGCACGGTTGTCCCACCACGTTGTCGATGAACTCCGCCGCGAGACCGGCGAGGTCTTCCATGGTGCGAAGATGCGGTTGCGTCGGTGTCCCATCGAAGCCGGGAAAGACCGGCAGATAAAGCGTGCGCGTCGCGGCAAGACGCTCGAGCGCCGAGGTGAGGCGCGCGCCGCCGGCGCTGTGGAGACACAAAAGCGGCGCGCCGCTGCCGCCGACATGATAGGGAAGGGCGCCTTTGGCGAGCTTTGCTTCGGTCAGCGAAAAGGTCATGACAAATCCTCGATCAAAGATTGTGGACGTGCGGCACGACCCGCTCGCCCCAAAGCTGCATTGACCGGCGCACCACCTCGTCCGGGATGTTGCCGATCTTCATGTTGATGTTCATGACGCCGTGGCCCAGCGCGTCCTTCATCCGCTTCAACTGATCGACCACCATCTCGGGCGTGCCGCACAGGATCATCCCCTTTTCGATGCGCTCTTCGATCGGCGTCGCTTTCAGCACGCCGCGCCGGGCTGCGCTGCGCTGCTGCAACGCCTGATCCTGGTAGTAGCGCGTCTTTTGCACGACCAGGCGCTGCGCGGTGCGCGGGCCGCCGGCCAGCACGTTGTAGAAATAGTCGAGACCGTCGCCGAGATAGCGTTTTGCGTCCTCGGCCCGGTCGCAGACGAGCGTGTGCGCGCCGATGAGGATGTGCTCGGGCCCCGGTTCCCAGCCATTGGCGTGCGCGGTCTCCTTGTAGACGCGGATCGATTCCCGCGCCGCATCGAGATCGGGCAGCATCACCATTCCCATGATGGCGCGGCGCTCGGCGGCAAAGCGCGCCGAATCCGGGTTCGATGCCGACATCAGCACCTGCGGATAAGGCTTCTGATAGGGCCGGGGCCAGATCGAGACGGCGCGGTACTGGTA
>DATJLY010000232.1:0-5041 GCA_035509095.1 Allostellaceae bacterium
CCGGCGTCACGGCGAATTACCGCTTCTCGCCCGGCACGCTCGACGGCAAGCCGGCGGCGATGCCCTTCACCTTCAAGTTCACGTGGAAGCTCCAATGATCAAAGGGACCGATCCATGAAGCGATTATCATCCGTCGTCGTCGCGCTTGCGGTGGCGCTGTCTCTTGCCGGCACCGCCGCGATCGGCCAGACGCCGGCGGCAGCGCCGGCGGCGCCCAACGCAGCAACGCCGCCGAGCCCGCCGCCATCCGCGCCGACCGAGGCGGCACCCCAGGGGGCACCGTCCGCCGCAGCGCCGCCGACAGCGGCAGCGCCGGGGGCGACGCCGGCCGCTCCCGCCGCCGCCCCGCAAGCGGCACCCCCGCCCGCGCCGGCGCCCGCGACCGAGATGGTGGAAAATCCCTACGGGCTTTCGGCGCTCTGGAACGCCGGCGACATCATCGCACGCGGCACGCTGGTCCTGCTCCTCATCATGTCGATGGGAAGCTGGTACGTGATCATCACCAAGTTCATCGAGCAGGTGGCGCTTGCCGCGCAAGCACGCCAGGCGGAGCGCAATTTCTGGCGCGCGACCGGCATCCGCGAGGGCGCCGAGCAGCTCAAGCGGCGCAGCGCGTTCCGGCTCATGATCGAGGACGGGCTCACCGCGGCCGAGCGCCGCGACGGCACCTTGACCGACGAGATCGAACCGCAAGCCTGGATCACGCTCACGGTGCAGCATTCATCCGACGCGATCACGGCCCGGATGCAGCGCGGGCTCGCGTTCCTCGCAACCGTCGGCTCGACCGCGCCGTTCGTCGGCCTCTTCGGCACGGTGTGGGGCATCTATCACGCGCTGACCGCGATCGGCATCGCGGGACAGGCCAGCATCGACAAAGTGGCGGGCCCGGTCGGCGAGGCGCTGATCATGACGGCGATGGGTCTCGCCGTCGCGGTGCCGGCGGTGCTGGGCTATAACTGGCTCGTCCGGCGCAACAAGGCGATCCTCGACCGCGTGCGCAACTTCGCCGGCGATCTGGTCGCGCTTTTGACCAACCGGCGCGTGCCTGCCGAGCGGACCGTCGAAAGGGTCTGATGATGGCGATGTCGCTGGGCAGCCCGGATGATGAAGACGAGCTCGTCGCGTCGATCAACACGACGCCGCTCGTCGACATCATGCTGGTGCTGCTCATCATCTTCCTGATCACCGTGCCCGTCGTCACGCACAGCGTGCCGGTCGCCTTGCCGCACGAGGTCAATCAGCCGACCAAGACGCGGCCCGACAACATCACGCTCGCCGTCGACAAGACCGGCACCGTCTACTGGAACGACGCGCGGGTTCCCGATGACGCGGCGCTCTTGGCGAAGCTCAAATCCCGCGCCACCGACATTCCCCAGCCCGAAGTCCATATCCGCGCCGATCGGGACGCGCGCTATGAATTCGTCGGCCGCATCGTGGTGGATTGCCAGCGCGCCGGGATCGCGAAGATCGCCTTCATCGTCGAGCCGGACCGCGGCAGCGCCGCCGGAGGGATGTGATGGCGATCGAGTTGCGGGAACGGCGCGACGACGACGTGATGGTGGACATCAACACCACGCCGCTCATCGACGTGATGCTGGTCCTCCTCATCATGCTGATCATCACGATCCCGATTCAGACGCACGCGGTGAAGCTCGACATGCCGCGGGACAACCCGCCGCCGGTGCTGGTGCAGCCCGAAATCGTCAATCTCGACATCGATTTCGACGGCACGATCTCGTGGAACGGCACGGTGGTCCCGGACCGCGCGACGCTCGAGCAATATCTTACGGCGGCCGCGCAGAAGGATCCCCAGCCCGAGATCCACCTCGCGCCCAACAAGCTGGTGAAATATTCCTATGTCGCGATGGTCCTGGCCGAGGCGCAGCGGCTGGGCGTCGTGAAGATCGGGCTCGTCGGCGCCGAGAACTTCATGGAGTAGGCGGCATGGCGCGACGGGTATGGATGATGGTTGTCGCGCTGGGGCTTTTGCTCCGGCCCGCGCTTGCCGCCGAAAATCAGCCGGCGGCGCGGGCGGAAATCGGCAAGCCGGTGCAGCAGGCGCAAGCGCTGATCCGGCAGCGAAAATACGCCGAGGCGCTTCAGGAGCTGAAGCGCGCCGACGCGGTCGGCAACAAGTCGCCCTACGAGACCTATGTGATCGAGGAATCGCGCGCCGCGGCGATGGCGGGCGCGGCCGACTATCCAGGCGCGATCAAGGCGCTCGAGGCGGTGCTGGCGACCCATTTCCTGCCGCCCGCCGACGCGCTGAAGCGGCTCGAGACGATCGTGCGGCTCGATTATCAGATCAAGGACTATCCCAAGACCGTCGACGCGGCCGCGCGCTATTACAAGGACGGCGGCGCCGACCCCGAGCCGCGTCAGCTGATGGCGCAGTCCTATTACCTCGACAAGGACTATGCCGACGCGGCCAAGACCCTTCGCGATCTCCTTGCCAAGGGTCCTCCCGACGAGACCCTGCTTCTGACGCTCGCCAACAGCGAATTGCAGCTCAAGGACGAGGCGGGATATGTCGACGCGCTCGAACGCCTCGTCGAGGCTCATCCGAAGCGCGATTATTGGGTCGATCTGTGCCGTGCGGTCGCGCAGAAGCCCGGCTTCGCGCCGCGTCTCACGCTCGATCTCGACCGTATCGAGGTTGCGGCGGGCGCGATGACCGCCTCCGACCAGTATGTCGAGGCGGCGGAGCTTGCGCTCGAAGACGGATTTCCAGGCGATGCGGCGACGTTCCTTGCCAAAGGGAACGAGGCCGGCATCCTCGGCACGGGCGCCGGCGCCGACCGCCAGAAGCGCCTCGCGGGCATGGCGAAGACCCAATCCGACACCGATCAGAAAGGCCTCGCCCAGCAGCAGAAAGAGGCGCAGGGGGCGAAGACCGGCATCGCCGAGGAAAAGCTCGGCGAGGCCTATCTGAGCTATGGCCGCTATCCCGAGGCGATTGCCGCGCTCGAGGGGAGCCTTGCAAAAGGCGGGCTCGACCATCCCGACGATGCGCGGCTTCATCTCGGCATCGCCTATCTGCGCGGCGGTCAGTCGCAGAAGGCGCAGGCGACGCTCGACCCCATCAAGGGAACCGACGGCGACGCCGATCTCGCGCGCCTTTGGCTCATCACCGGAAACAAGTAGACATCGTGGCGGTCCTGGTCAGCCTTGCGGCGGCGCTCTTCACGCTTGCCGGCGGCGTTTTCGCCCTCAAGTTCGAAAGGCGCCTGGCGCTCGTCCTGGGATTCAGCGCGGGCGCGGTCCTGGGCGTCGCCTTCTTCGATCTGCTGCCGGAATCGATCGATCTTGCCGGGGCCAGTTGGGGTGCGACGCGCCTTCTGGCGATGACGGCGCTGGGATACGCGGCCTATCTCGGATTCCACCGGACCGCCAAGCACTTCGCCAAGGCGGGCGCGCTCGGCGCGCTGACGCTGTCGATCCACAGCTTTCTCGATGGACTCTCGATCGGCCTGTCGTTCCAGGTATCGTTGCCGGTCGGACTCGTCGTCACCGCCGGCGTCGTCGTGCATGATCTGTGCGACGGCATCAACACCGTGACCGTCGTGCGGCGCAATGGCGGGCAGGCACGGACCGCGTTCCGCTGGCTCGCGGTCGACGCGGTGGCGCCGATCCTGGGCGCGATCGCCGGGACCTCGATCCGGCTCAGCGAGGTCGCGCTTGGCGTCGCGCTGGCGCTCTTTGGAGGCTTCTTCCTTCATATCGGCGCGAGCGATCTGATGCCGGGGAGCGCGCAGCCCGGCAGCGGCCTGATGCCGGCGGCGATGAGCATGCTCGGTCTCGGCGTCTTGTACGCCGCGGTGCGGCTGGCGAGCCTTTGAGAGGCCCGTTGCCCGCGCCCGTTGGGCGTAGCAATATCCCGGCAACACGGGCCGAACCGGCATCATGGAGGGAGTGCGATGAAAAAGGTCGATCTGGCGAACGAACCCCAAGGCTTGGAACGGCCCTTGCCGTCGGAAGGGACCGGCGTCTGGGGAAGCGACGCCATCGCCGATGCGATCCGCGCCCTCGACATTCCGTATGTCGCGCTCAATCCCGGCTCCTCTTATCGCGGGCTGCATGACAGCCTCGTCAACAAGCTCGGCAACGAGCACCCGCAGATGTTGTTGTGCCTGCACGAAGAGGCGGCCATCGCGATCGCCCATGGCTGGGCCAAGGTCACGGACAAGCCGATGCTCGCGATCGTGCATGCCAATGTCGGGCTGATGCACGGCTCGATGGCGGTCTACAACGCCTGGTGCGACCGCGCGCCGATGGTGCTTCTGGGCGCCAATGGCCCGATGGATGCGGCAAAGCGCCGGCCCTGGATCGACTGGATCCACACGACGCGCGACAACGGCGCCCTGATCCGCAGCTTCACGAAATGGGACGACCAGCCGGCCTCGCCCGCTGCTGCGCACGAATCGATCCTGCGCGCGCGCAAGATCGCGTCGACGACGCCGCGCGGGCCCACCTATGTCGTGATGGACGTGGGATTGCAGGAGACGAAGCTCGACGCGCCGCCCGCCGTGCCCGATCCCAAGCGCTACATGGCGGCGGCGCCGGTGGCGCCGGGTCAGGATCTCGCCGAGGATGCGGCAAAGCGGCTGCTCGCGGCCGAGCGCCCGCTCATCCTGATGGGGCGCGTAAGCCGCAGCGAAGCGGATTGGGCGGCGCGCGTGAAGCTCGCCGAGACGCTGGGCGCCGTGGTGCTCACCGATCTGAAGCTCGCGGCCGCGTTCCCGACCGACCATCCGCTGATGGGCGCGGCGCCGGGTCAGTTCGGCGGCGCCGGCGCCGAGCTCATCCGCGGGGCCGACGTGATCCTGACGCTCGACTGGGTCGATCTCGCCGGGACGCTCAAGGGCGCCTACAAGACCGATCCGGTCGCCGCGACCATCATCAACGTCTCGCTCGACCAGCATCTCCACCGCGGCTGGAGCATGGACTATCAGTCGCTGCCGCCGGTCGACATCCAGATCATGGCCGACAGCGACCCGACGGCCGCGGCGATCCTTGCGGCGGCAACGAAAGCGGGCGGGCG